>JBCCOJ010000063.1:0-15442 GCA_039025415.1 Bacteroidota bacterium
ATTTAAAACGACCAAAAGGATTATTCCAGCATTGCGGGATAGCTTCATTTAATATAATTTATTCTTTATAGAGGACATAGAACACATTGTGATTATTATGCCTCTATTTGTCAAGAAGTTTTTAATTGATTTTTTCGTTGTTGTTTTATTGAGCATCAAATGTTGCTGATGCAACTTCAGCCTCTCTGTGAATTTTTTTAATTAACCCTTGAAGCACCTTTCCAGGACCTACCTCTGTAAAATGTACAGCGCCATCTGCAACCATTTGTTGAATGGATTGAGTCCACTTAACCGGTGCTGTAAGTTGGGAAATTAAATTAGACTTTATTTTTGCCTCATCAGAAACAGCAGAGGCCGTAACGTTTTGATAGATTGGGCAGCTTGGCTTTGAAAAATTAGTGTTCTCAATGGCAGCAGCCAATTCTTCCCGGGCTGGCTCCATAAGTGGTGAATGAAAAGCGCCACCAACCGGTAATAATAGGGCTCGTCTAGCTCCCTTTTCTTTTAAGGTTTCGCATGCTTTTTCAACCGCTGGGGTCTCTCCAGAAATTACTAATTGTCCGGGACAGTTGTAATTTGCAGCTACCACAATTCCATCTGTTTGAGCGCAGACTTCTTCAACTATGTCATCATCTAGACCAAGAACCGCTGCCATGGTACTAGGTGTTAGTTCGCAGGCTTTCTGCATGGCGAGCGCTCTCTGGGATACAAGTGTCAGGGCATCTTCAAAGGTCAAGGTGTTATTTGCAACCAAAGCCGAAAACTCGCCGAGTGAATGTCCGGCAACCATGTCTGGCCTAAAGTCGTTTCCAAGCACTTTTGCCAAAATAACCGAATGTAAAAAAATGGCTGGTTGGGTAACTTTAGTTTGTTTTAAATCTTCTGCGGAACCTTCAAACATTGTATCAGTTATAGAAAAACCTAGAATCTGGTTTGCAGATTCAAACAGTTCTTGGGCATGGTTTGATTTTTCATAAAGGTCCAAGCCCATTCCAGAAAACTGAGCACCTTGCCCTGGAAAGATATATGCATTCATTTTAATAAAATTTAATTGTTAAAGATATGGATATAAAAGATGGGATGATTGAAATCACTTTCGTTCATAGGTGAAAAAAGTAAAGGCGTATTCATTTTTATCATCTTTTGGGTGATATTTACTGTTTGTTTCCAACCAAGTAAATTCGTCAATCTCAGGGAAAAACGTGTCAGCCGTTTCAAAACTGTGATGAACTCTGGTCAATTCTATCTTATCGGCTAGCGACAGGGCTTGCTTGTATATTTCGCCGCCACCAATAATAAATGGTTGTTCATCAAATCTTGAAGCATCCAGTGCATCATCTAAATTATTGACTACAATTAAGCCCTCAGGAACGTCATATTTTTTTTGCCGAGTGATGACGATGTGCGTTCTGTTTGGCAGTGGTTTTGGAAAACTCTCAAATGTCTTTCTACCCATTATGATATGATGCCCGTTTGTAAGCGCTTTAAATCTTTTTAAGTCATCGCTCAAATGCCAAATCAATTCATTGTCTTTCCCAATTGCATTATTTTCTCCAGCTGCGGCTATAATGGTTAACTCACGTTTCTTTTTTTGGGTGGTAGCACTAGTTTGTGCTAATTGTTCAAACGCTTGTTTTTTGGCAATTTCGGTTTCTTGTTTAAGAAACTCCTGCTTCATTTTATCTATTCGCTCTTTCTGTTTGGCTATTAAGGCTTCTCTCTGTTGGTCCTCCCAATCCTTACCCATAAATTTATTGGTAATAAAGACACTGATAAAATGATAAATAAATAATATTAGCCAGATAATAATAGCATAAACAAACCATTCTAGTCCGAAAAAAGTGATATCGCGGCCAATTCCCAAAACAGTATTTGCAATTATCAATAGAACTGCACCAATTAAAAATATGACAAAATGAATGTAAAGACGTTTCTTTTGTCTTATTCGCCTTTCGGCATTTTTTAACAGCTCAAGTTGTTCTTTATCTATGTGGGTTGTTTTTCTCTTTTTGCCAAACATTTTCTTGGTATATCAAGGCTGTAAAATTAATCTTTTTTTCGCAAACGTTGTATTTGTAATTGAGCACGAAATATTGTGAAACTCGAAAACGTTATAGCTTTTAAATCCATGAAAATCAGAAGTTAAGAACTTGTTTTTTTATTGAATATTCCCTAACTAACGATTCAAAATTCTTACATTTTTTTATGTTTTTGAATGTAATATTAACAAATTGATAAATCTTTCATTTTGAATGATCTAATATTTGGCTAGGAATATATGTTTTATACTTTTGCCGAAGTAAATTAATTCATTATTTATTATGGCAATTACCAAAAAATTTTTGAAGAGTAAACCAATTTGCAAGGTAACATTTACAGTACCTGCTGAGGATGCCAAAAAAGTATCTGTACTTGGTAGCTTTAACAATTGGAATGAAAAGAAGGCATTAAGGCTTAAAAAGTTAAAAAACGGAAACTTCAAGGGAACCCTTGACTTAGAAAAAGACAACTCTTACGAGTTTAGATATTTAGTTGACGGAACTTATGTTAACGATGAGCAGGCAGATGCTTATGCTTGGAACGATTTTGCAGGTGCAGAAAATAGCGTATTGAACGTATAAGTTCTTGCATTATTAACAGATTTAAAGCCTCCGTTAATGGAGGCTTATTTATTTTCTCCTTTCGGTATAATAATTTCTATTGGCAATATATAAGGCATAATGCATGCCTTCCCATCAACCCGCGCCGGAGTGAATGTAGGAAGTCGTTTAACCAAACGCAGAGCTTCCTTTTCTAATACTAAATTTCTTGCTCTTGCCTTTGCTGAAAAAACCTTACCTGTGGTGTCTATTTTAAATAGAATGTTCAGTTTTTGATTTCTTGATTTTAGACTTTTTTTAACGTGGGGTTTTATAAATAAGTTTCTTTGAAAATAATCCTGAATTTTTTTGTTGGCGCATTTCTTTAATTTCGCGTTATTTTTTTCTTTTTCGCAACCTGGATAAATAATATAAGAGTCGTTTTTACCCAAATCTGAACTACATAAATTGGACTTACCATTGCTTGCTACTTGGCCTAATGCAAAGAAACCACTACTCAAGATGAATGCTAAAACAGTATTTTTCATAATGCTATTATTACACAGCAACTGCACCCTTAATGTGAGGGTGCGGATTATAATCCACTAAGGTGAAATCATCAAAAGTGAAATTAAAGATATTTTTGACCTCGGGATTGAGAATCATTTTTGGTAAAGGTCTGATGTCACGAGAAAGCTGAAGTTCTAATTGTGCAATATGGTTATTGTAAATATGGGCATCACCAAATGTATGTATAAATTCTCCTGGTTGGTAACCGCATACTTGCGCTATCATCATGGTGAATAGGGCGTAGGATGCAATATTGAAGGGGACTCCCAAAAAGATATCCGCGCTGCGTTGATAAAGCTGGCATGAGAGTTTACCATTTGCCACGTAGAATTGAAAAAACGCATGACAAGGTGGTAGGGCTGCCTTACCGTTGGCCACATTTTCAGTGAAAGATTTAGAAGTATCTGGTAAAACTGACGGATTCCAGGCAGAAACTAATAGTCTCCTACTGTTGGGATTCGTTTTAAGGTTTTGAATTAAATCTTTGATTTGGTCAATATCGTCGCCGTTCCAGTTTCTCCACTGGTGGCCATAAACAGGGCCTAAATCGCCGTTTTCATCTGCCCATTCATTCCATATTCTAACGCCGTTTTCCGAAAGGTATTTAATATTGGTGTCACCTTTTAAAAACCATAACAGCTCATAAATAATACTTTTGAGGTGAAGTTTTTTGGTAGTGACCATTGGAAATCCTTCACTTAAATCAAATCTCATTTGGTAACCGAATACACTTTTGGTACCAGTGCCGGTTCTGTCTCCTTTTTCGTTACCGTTATTTAGAACGTGCTTTACTAAGTCGTGATATTGTTTCATGTTCACTTCCCGTGAAAGCGGGAATCTTTTAATATATCTCTGAGAGAAATAGATTTTAATCGTTTCTATTACGAAAATATCAAATGACTAAAATCTATCTGAATATTTTGCTGGTTTTATATCAAAACTTATTAACCAGCGATAGAATTACAAAACGGGTTTTAGCTTTGAACTTTCAATGTTAGTGAAGATTTAGTCGACTTATTCATTACCGGCTTAACCAATTATCATCCCCGCAATCGTTGCTGAAATTAATGAAGCTAAGGTTCCGCCAATCAGAGCTTTTATACCAAATTTTGAGAGCTGTTTTCTTTGGCCGGGTGCTAAAGAACCAATTCCACCAATCTGAATTCCAATAGAAGCGAAATTTGCAAATCCACATAGCATGTAGGTAGCCATTATTATGGATTTTTCATATTTAAGATGGGTCGCATTGGCAACATTCTTCAAATCTGCTAGCTGTATGTATCCAATAAATTCACTTGCGGCCAATTTGATACCTAAGAGCTGTCCCATGAGTGCCATATCTTCTGATGCAATCCCGATTAACCACATGAGCGGTGCGAATAGGTATCCAAGAATGAATTCGAGAGATAGAGAATCATAGGGCGTATTTTGAGATATAATAGTATTTAAGGAGGTAAAGTGCCAATCAATATTCAACCTTTCAATAGTAATACCATCAAAGCTGGCGATACCACCTAAAATTCCATTGAACATCGCGATAAATGCAACAAAAACCAAAAGCATCGCTCCAACATTAACCGCTAGCCTTAAGCCCTCGGTAGTTCCATTGGCAATAGCCTCAAGTATATTAGACCCAATTTTTTCCTGTGAAACATGAATCTCCTTATCTACTCGCTCCGTTTGTGGAAAAAGAATTTTAGAGATTACAATTGCGCCAGGTGCTGCCATTACCGATGCTGCGAGTAAATGTTTTGCATAAAACAATTGTAGTTCAACATCTTCGCCCCCTAAAAAACCTATGTAAGCCGCTAACACAGCACCTGCAACGGTGGCCATGCCGCCAATCATAACGAGCAGGATTTCAGATTTATTCATTTTTTCTAGATAGGCCTTTATCAATAGGGGAGCTTCCGTTTGTCCTAGAAAAATGTTGCCGGCAACGCTTAGGCTTTCTGGACCAGAAATACCCAAAAATTTGGATAATAGCCAGCCCATAGCTTGTACAACCTTTTGAATAATGCCAAGATAAAAGAGCACGGAAGTTAAAGCTGAAAAGAAAATTATAGTCGGCAACACTTGAAAGGCAAAAATGAAACCGAATGAATTAATATCCATCATTCCTCCAAAGAGGAATTCACTTCCCGCCTGAGTGAATTCAAGAATAGCAATAAAACCCTTACCAATAAACTCAAATGCATTTTTAACAAACTCAATCTTTAAAACACCTACAGCAATAATCAATTGAAAGGCAAGACCAAGTCCAACCGTTTTCCAATTGATTCCTTTTCGGTTACTACTAAAGATAAATGCTAAGAAAATAAGACAAAACATCCCCAATAATCCCCGCCATAGGCTGGTAAAAGTAAAACCACCGCTAGGTATAATACCCATTAAATTTACGTCTGGTTCGGTCTCACCGTCTTTAACAACACGGTCTTCATTGTTAAAGTAAATAAGATTAAAACTAGAGCGCTTATCAGAAATTATTAAAGTAGAATCCGTCAATTTCTCTAAACGAAAACGGCGTGTTATTTCGCTTGGCTCATCGTAATAAAGGACTAAGAGATTGTTTTGGCGTAAATAATTTCCGGAGAAATTAGCCATGGAGTCCAATGAACTGATGCTATAATTAAATTCACCATCTTTAAGTTTAAAATTGTCACTTGAACCGATATCGTATAAATTGACACCGTTTTCATTTTTGACTGATGCAATCTGCCATTCTTTTTCTAAGTCCTGGGCATTTGAGCCATTCATTACAAAAAAAATAGTCATAATGGCCAGCAAAAAATGTCTCATACTAAAGCAGACTTAACGTTTGGAAATTTCATCCCTTATTTTTGCAGCCTTTTCATAATCTTCATTTAAAACGGCTTCCTCGAGAAGTTTATTGAGGTCTTGAAGGGATTTGTCTTTATAGTTTTCTTGGCTGCTTGTTTCTATTTCCTCAATGACCATTTCATCAACTAAGATTGAGTCTTGCTCTTCTTCCTCTTTTTTGGGATTTACTTTGAGATAAATACCAGCTTTATCCAAAATGTTTTTATAGGTGAAAATAGGGGCTTTAAACCTTAGCGCTAAAGCAATGGCATCACTAGTTCTGGCATCAATGATTTCCTCAATTTTATCACGTTCGCAAATAAGACTGGAGTAAAAAACACCATCTACCAGTTTATGTATTATGACTTGCTTAACGATGATGTCAAACCGGTCTGCAAAATTTTTAAATAAATCGTGGGTAAGGGGTCTTGGCGGTCTAATTTCTTTTTCAAGCGCAATTGCTATAGATTGGGCCTCGAATGCACCAATTACTATTGGTAGTTTTCTGTCACCATCCTGTTCGTTCAAGATTAAGGCATAAGCGCCATTTTGGGTTTGGCTGTAGGATATTCCTTTTATGTTTAATCTAACTAAACTCATATTTTAAAGGCAACATTTCGCATTTGACTAAAGCGATATTTTCATTTGTATCTAGATAAGCAGAAATAAGTCAAAACGCAAAGAACTGTTTAAATTAGGACTTTACCAAACTGCAAAAAGCAGATTTATGGGTAACCATTAATTTAAACAGTCCTTTAGACTACAATTTAAAAAAAATTAGGCGTTTTGTGCCTTAAAGGCTTTTAATTTTTCAGTTAGTGCAGGCACAACTTCAAAAGCATCACCAACCACGCCGTAATCTGCGGCCTTGAAGAAAGGTGCTTCTGGGTCTGTGTTTATTACAACTTTTGTTTTAGAGGCATTGATACCGGCAAGGTGCTGTATCGCCCCAGAAATACCGATTGCGATATATAAATTCGACGCCACAGGCTTACCAGTTTGACCAACGTGCTCACCATGTGGTCTCCAGCCTAAATCAGAAACCGGTTTTGAACAGGCCGTTGCTGCACCTAAAACCTCGGCTAGATCCTCAATTAGGCCCCAGTTTTCTGGGCCTTTCATCCCTCTTCCGGCAGAAACTACAATTTCAGCATCTGCAATGGTTACCTTATCGGTTGCTTTATCTACATTTTCTACGTGAACACCAGATCCTAAAACCGAAGGCGAAAATTCCTCCACTGATGCTTCACCAGTATTTTCAACGAGCCCAAATGCATTGTTGGAAACACCAACTATCTTTACATCGGTGTCAATGGAAGTCAAATTAAATGCCTTGTTGGTAAACGCCGTTCTCTTCACTGTAAATGGTGAAGTACTAGAAGGTGCCTCAACCACGTTGGATGCATATCCTGCTTCCAAACCAACTGCCAGTAGGGGTGCGAGATATTTACTATCTGCACTAGAACTCACAACAACAACATTTGCATTTTCTTTTTCAGCAGCTTGCTTTAACACGTCTGCGTAGGATTTTGCATTGAATTTTTCTAATTCGGCAGAGGTTACTTTAAGTACCTTATCTACACCATATTTTCCCAATTCCTCAACGTTGTCTACATTAAATGTCACCGCAGTCACGGTGGTGTCTAATTGACCTGCGACAGCTTTAGCGTAGGAGGCCACTTCAAAAGCTGCCTTTTTAAACTTGCCTTTTTCTGATTCTGTATATACTAATATTGACATAATTTAATCAATTTAAAAATTCCAAATACTAAATTCCAATAGAAAAATTAGTTATGAAATTAAATTTATTATAATTTTTAATTATTCATGCTTTTTCCCCCCTCCTCCGGAGGGGCTAGGGGAGGCTTATATCGCCTTCGCCTCGTTGTGCAACAAGTCGATTAACTGATCCAAATTTTCAGCATCAACTAAAGTAACTTCACCTTTAGGTTCTGGTTTTTCAAATCTCACCGATGAGGTTTCAGATTCTGCACTACTTGGTTCTACCAAATTTAGAGGCTTTTTACGCGCCATCATGATACCTCTCATGTTTGGAATTCTGAGATCACTTTCTTCAACAAGTCCTTTTTGTCCGCCAATAACTAATGGCAAGGACGTGGATACTGTTTCTTTACCACCATCAATCTCTCTAACGGCTTTGGCATTAGTGCCATCAATTTCAAGGCTTATACAATTAGTAACAAAATTGGCATTGGTCAATTCTGCTAACATGCCCGGTACCATACCTCCATTGTAGTCAATAGACTCGCGACCGGCAATTATTAAATCATAACCGCCATCGTTGACAACTTTCGAGAGTTCCTTAGCTACTTGAAAACCATCCTTAGCTGCTGTGTTTACCCTAATAGCAGAATCTGCTCCAATCGCCAATGCTTTTCTTAAGGTAGGCTCAGTCTCAGCACCGCCAACACTTACGACATCCACGCTTGCACCTTGCTTTTCCTTGAACCACATGGCACGCGTGAGACCAAATTCATCATTTGGATTTATAACAAACTGAACGCCATTGGTGTCAAACTTGGTATCGTTATCGGTAAAATTAATTTTTGAAGTGGTATCAGGCACGTGACTAATACATACTAATATCTTCATATCTATACTATTTAAATCGTTTTCGTAAATCTTTGCGAAGATAATTATTTTAATCGAATTTACTATGCATGCATAGTAAATTTTTGTCAAATTTTGGATTTTGAGACAAAGAAATTACTATTTCTTCAAGAATTTGACAATCTTTTGCTGATTGTTCATACCTACAGTATTTATTAGATATAATCCGGATTCTAGATGAGATACATCTATTTTATTATTTTGAAATTTCTGTTGTTCAAGACACACTCTGCCCGATAAATCAAAAATCTGTAACTCTGTCTGCTCGTTTAAATTAGAGATTTGCAGGTATGGATTCCCTTCCTGTTCAAAGAAAAATAAGTTTTTCATTGGCTTTTCTTCCACCGACAAGTCTGCCTCCGTGAAAAGAAGAACATCAAAACCAAAAATCGCGTTAAGCCTGCGTAAAGACATTTCGCCCTCCTCGAGATTTGCATCAACATTCAAAGTGATATTTCCATAATTGTAGGTGTCATTACAGCCAATATCAAGGATATTGTTTATGGTAAATTCTAAATGATAGCAGGGGTCATTAAAGTTTACCATGGTTGCGCTTAAATTTTCAGCCTGCCACAATTGCAATTGATTATCAGTATTTGTAAAACCCTGTGGATTTCCGCCAGCAAGAGCGAAAGCAAAATCATTTCCACATGGGGTTTCGGTTATGCTTTCAGCAAGTATTAAATCCTGCGTTTCATCATAATTGAATTCTATGAGCAAATTGTCATCCCCTGAAAGCTGGATAAAACCGCAATCGCCATCACACCCGTCAAAAACATTTTGGTATGCGATTAACTCGAACGTCTTATTATCCAGAGCGGTAATCGTACTTGCATCAATTGGATTTCTAATTGGAAGAGATAAATCATAAAATTCACCCTCAAAGAACTCGTAATCTTCAGAAGAGACATTAAACAGTAAATCTTCAATTAAATCCTTAGTTTCAAATATGATAGTGTAAATCTTGGAAAAAAAGTCAGAACTTGAGTCAGGATATGTTCTATAGAAGTCGTAAATAACGTAATTATTGAAAATATCCGTAAGATTTTCATCTGAAGAAGTTAGGGTTACTGTTCCGTCACTATTTGTTGAAACCTCAGGGATATTATCTGCGGAGGAAAAATAAATTCTCGCATCTGGGGCAGAACAGATAACATCTTCTTGAGAGGACATAAAATCAATTGAAAAACAAGATATTATAAGGGCGAGGATGTATATTTTTTTCATTGATTTAAATGTACAAAAAGTATTCCTGAAAATATCTATGAATGCTGTTATGATTCTATCCGGTTTAATTGCAATAATTCTTATTTTTGCTAGGCGAAAATTTTAATATATGAAGACCATTCAGTTTAGAGAAGCGATTTGCGAGGCCATGAGCGAGGAAATGCGACGCGATGAGAGCATTTATCTTATGGGGGAAGAGGTTGCAGAATATAACGGTGCTTATAAGGCATCTAAAGGAATGTTGGACGAATTTGGACCGAAACGGGTCATAGACACACCAATTGCTGAGCTAGGTTTTGCTGGTATCGCAATAGGTTCCACCATGACCGGTAATCGACCAATTGTTGAATACATGACCTTTAATTTTTCGCTGGTTGGTATTGATCAAATCATAAATAATGCAGCCAAGATTAGACAGATGTCAGGTGGTCAGTTTAAGTGCCCTATTGTTTTTAGAGGTCCAACGGCTTCTGCGGGTCAATTGGCTGCTACACACTCACAAGCGTTTGAAAGTTGGTTTGCCAACACGCCTGGACTCAAAGTAGTTGTGCCTTCCAATCCCTACGATGCAAAGGGCCTGTTGAAATCGGCAATTCGGGATGATGACCCAGTCATTTTTATGGAAAGTGAGCAAATGTATGGTGACAAGGGTGAAGTGCCTGAGGGCGAATATACAATACCACTTGGTGTTGCAGATATTACTAGAGAGGGTACTGATGCGACAATCGTATCTTTTGGCAAAATCATAAAGGAGGCTTACAAGGCTGCTGATGAACTGGAAAAAGAAGGTATCTCATGCGAAATTATCGATTTAAGAACCGTTAGGCCAATGGATAGGGATGCAATTGTAAAGTCAGTTAAAAAAACCAACCGATTGGTTGTTTTGGAGGAAGCATGGCCATTTGGAAATGTTTCAACAGATATTACTTATTTAGTGCAATCAGAGGCATTTGATTATTTGGATGCTCCCGTGGTTAAAATAAATACTGCCGATACACCAGCACCCTATTCACCAGTTCTCTTGGAAGAATGGTTGCCAAATAAGGACGAGGTAATAAAAGCAGTAAAAAAAGTACTCTACAAATAAATCGCAGTAATCTGCGTTATATAAACTTCATCACAAATCGTCTTTTGAATAGAACGATATTTGATGAAGTTTTTTGCTTATGATAAGAAAGCTCCTCTGTTTACTTTTTACAATGATAGTCTGCGCAACTTTTGCGCAAACTAAAGTCAGTGGTTATGTTTTTGACGAATCCCAACAACCTGTTGCTTTTGCAAATGTTCTTTTTAAGGGTTCAACAGAGGGAACGATTACCAATGAAGAGGGCAGATTTTATCTGGAATCAGATAACAACTACGATTCTGTTTTAATATCCTTCTTAGGCTACGAAACACTTGAGCTCAAGTTGGTAAGGCAGGTTAATTATGGTTTAAAACTTATTTTAAAGGAGGAAGCAGCAGCCTTAAATGAAGTAATTATACTTTCTGGCAAGCAGTCTAAGAAAGCTTCTGAAAATCCGGCCATAGCCATACTTCAAAAAATCTGGGCAAGAAAGCGTCAAAACGGTCTTAGGCAGTTTAAACAATATCAGTACGACAAATACGAAAAAGTAGAATTTGATTTAAACACTATTGATAGTGCGTTAATAAAAAGTAGATTGTTTAGGGGTATGGAGTTTGTATTTGAAGAAGTTGATACCTCGAGCATTACAGGCAAGACCTATCTTCCAATTTTCATAAATGAGGCGGTTAGTAAGGTTTATGGGGATAAAGAACTCAACAAAGAAAAAGAGGATTTACAAGGCAATAAGAATTCAGGGTTTAGCAATAATCAGGTAATTATTGATTTTGTGGATGACTTGTACGCCGATTTCGATATATACAATAATTATTTGAAGTTTTTTGACAAGAGTTTTGTGAGTCCGCTTTCCAAAACTGGGGTGAACACCTATAATTATGTGCTTTCCGATAGTGCTTTTATTGATAATAAGTGGTGTTACAATATTATCTACTATCCTAGACGAAAAAACGAATTGACATTCAAGGGAGACTTTTGGGTGAACGACTCAACTTATGCGGTAAAGGATATAAACCTTCAGGCATCTAAAAGTGCTAATATCAATTGGGTTAAGGAAATTTATATTGAACAAGAATTTGACGTTATTAATGATTCTGTATTTCTATTGAAACGAGATTATATGTTATCTGACTTTGCTTTAAATAAGAAGGAAAAGTCCAGAGGCGTTTATGGCAAAAGGACAACACTATACGACAATTATAAATTCAATATCCCAAAAGGGGAAAAATTTTACACCAAACAGGTTTATGATTTTGACAGTGAACTTTATAACCGTAATGAGGAGTTTTGGGATGAAAACAGAATGGAATCCTTAAGTAAGGATGAGCGTGGCGTTTACAAAATGCTTGATACCTTAAAGACGGTTAGAAAGTTTCAAACACTATATAATATTGGCAGTATTTTGGCTTCAGGTTACATCGAGGTGCCAAGCATTAATACCGATATAGGCCCTATTTTTTCAGTATTTGGATTTAATGAGGTCGAAGGCGTTAGAATTCGAGGCGGTGGTCGAACCTACTTTGGTCAAAACGATTTATGGCGTTTGGAGGGATTTCTGGCTTATGGCTTTGGCGACAACAAATTTAAATATGGTATTTCTGGGAAATGGCTTTTAGACAAACGAATGCGTTTGATTATTTCTGGCGGAAATCGTCGCGATATAGAACAAACAGGAGCAAGTCTTACAGCCTCAACGGATGTTCTGGGAAGGAGTTTAGCCTCATCTGCAGTAGTAACTGTAGGTCCCAACGATAAATTAACAAACATTAATTTGACTACTGCTGCGGTACAGATTGAACCTTCGCGTAATTTTTTAGTCAGGGCAAGTGGCACTTACAAAACATTGGCCTCGGCGTCCCCAACTTTTAGTTTAGATTATAATGACCCTGGAACGGGAGGTATTTCGTCGGAGGTGAATCAGTTTGAAACAGCTCTTTCCTTGTCTTATTTCCCAAAACGAAAGATGACGGGCTATGGTGTTGAAAGACGAATTGCAAACGATGGCTTTGCCAGTCTTTTCGCACAAGTTACACAAGGGGTCGATAATATTTTGGGAAGTGATTTTGATTATACAAAGGTGCAATTCTCTTATATTCAGCCCTGGCAAGTGGGCGGTTTTGGCCGATTGACCACTACCGTTGAGGTTGGGAAGACATTTGGTGAAGTTCCCCTAGCATTGTTAAGTGTGGTTCCTGGGAACCAGACTTTATTTTCAATTTACAATACATTTCCACAATTGGACTTCTATGAATTTGTTACCGATACCTATTCATCGTTTCATATTGAACACAATTTCAACGGTAGGATATTTTCTAGAATTCCATTTTTGAAAAAGTATAATTTAAGAGCAATTGTTGGCATACGAGGTGCTTGGGGTGAGCTTTCAGACGAAAATATAGCGTTAAATACTACGGGTAATCCCGCCGAAATTCCATTGATTGCACCAAATGATGAAATTTACTATGAATACAGTATCGGTGTTGGTAATATCTTTAAAATTTTGAGAATCGACTTTAATTTTCGAGGCAATTATCTTGAAAACCCAAATGCTAGGCGCTTTGGGGTCACCGGTAGTTTCGGTTTTAGTTTTTGATTATTTGATATAACAGAAATCTAAAGCGCCATTAGGGATTGTAAGCTTAAAGCTTTTATGTTTTAAAACAGTACTTAGTTTCATTTAACAGATAGTTTTCAATTTTACTTATAGAATGTCTTAATTTTAATAAGTCAAGCTAATGAGAATGTTAAATTGAATGCTATGAAATTATTTGTTTGTTGTTCGGCGAGGTATTTATTGATAGCAATCCTGCTGATGTCCCTAGCTACAACCTCTATTGCCCAGTCTAATATAACTGAAATCAGAGGTGTCGTGTTAGATTCAGATACCAAGAAGCCCTTGGAGTCTGCAATTTTGAGTCTTAAAGGCACTAATATTTCGACTGTTACCAATTCAGAGGGTATTTTTTCCTTAAAAATGGATTCAAGTTCTGAGTCTGATATCGTCTTGATTTCGCAAACAGGTTATAGAAATAAGGAGTTGCCTATATCTGATTTTAAAGGCACTCAACTTAAAATCTATTTAGAGGAAAACCCATCCCAACTTAAGGAGGTTGTACTTGTCAATTACAGAGATGCGGAGAATTTGGTTAGAGATGTTTTCAATAAAAAAGAATTAAATAACCTAAATCAATCTGTATTTATGACTGCTTTTTACAGAGAGACCATTAAACGTAGAAGACGAAATGTTTCATTAACCGAAGCTGTGGTCAATCTGGAAAAGAAGTCTTATTTGTCGAGTAAGACCGATGAAGTTGAGCTTCAAATTGCCAGAAAGAAAACAGATTATAAAAAGCTAGATACCTTGGCCTTCAAACTTCAAGGGGGCCCATTTACAACCCTGTATTTAGATATAATGAAGTATCCAGAATATATTTTCACCGAAGATACGATGAATGATTATGAGTTTAGTTTTGATAATGGCTCAAGTATTAATGATAGACCTGTTTACGTGGTTAATTTTAAACAGAAGGAATCGGTCACAGCCCTGCGTTATCAAGGCAAATTGTACATTGATGCAGAATCAATTGCTTTGGCTAGTGCGACATATAGCCTGAATCTTGATGTTAAATCACGGGCTAGGAATTTTCTAGTTAGAAAAAAACCCCGAGATGTAGTCGTTTATCCTACTGATACAGAGTATCAAGTAAATTACAGACAAAAATCTGGAAATTGGTATTATGCCTACAGTAGTGTGAATTTGACCTTTAAAGTAAACAAGCGAAGGAAATTATTTAATCAGGTTTACAGTATTTCTAGCGAGATGGCCATTACAGATTGGGATTCTACAAGTGAAGATAACGGTGACTTAAATGAGCGGTTAAGGCCCTCAATGATTTTGGCAGATCGAGTTTCTGGGTTTTCAGACCCCAACTTTTGGGGGGAGTATAATCTTATTGAACCTGATAAATCAATTGAGTCTGCCATAGAAAAAATCCGTAAGCAGATAAAAAAAGAGAAAAAAGATAAATCCTAACTATCTGCCCATTAAGCCAAGCTTTATTGCTTAGTATTTAATTCATTACGTCGCACAGGCATGGTATCAATCTTGGCAAAGAGCGTTTCTATTGGAAGGAATTCAGATTGCTCAAGCTTTACGAAACCGTCTAGACCAATAAGTACAATCTTAAAATCTTTATTTTGCTCATTGAATTTTTGATACAGTTTTGTTGAAAAAAATTCGTTTTCGTCAGGGTCGGTACCTCGCTGGTATTTTGTCGGTTCAATTGAATAAACTATAATTTTTCGCTCTCTTAGCCCATCTTTGTTCAGTTTTAATACGGTAAGCTGATTTTCAAATATTTCATTTTTAGAAGAATTCTTTAAAATCAGAACCACCCTATTTTTCCATTCATGCTCTTTTAAGTTTTGTGAGAAGTCTCTACTGTAAGTTGAAGTTATTAATGAAACCGTGTTTTGACCAGGATCTTCGTCTTTGGTTACAGTTTAATTTGTACCTTTGGTCCCTACAAAAAAG
>JBCCOJ010000064.1:0-15241 GCA_039025415.1 Bacteroidota bacterium
ATTCCTGGGATAATAAATTCTTCATATTTGAAAGTGAACTCTATATAGTCACGATATTGTTCGTCATTTTGTAAATTTTTAATAAATTCACTAAAATGCTCATATTTACTCTTTGAAAAATCTCTAGAAATGTCATATTCTGCAAGTGAGCTCCTCAAGTAGGCTTCTTTTTCATTAAGAGATTCAATATCGTCCGATAAAAAATCACTTTCCAATTCAAGTAAATCAACATCTTTTTTCAATGTATCAATACTATTAATTAAATCGTCATATTGAATTACTAAAAAAATAAGTGAAAATAATAAAACTACTAATCCTGAGAGGGAATAAAATTTATATAAATTATCAGTAGGTAAACTCGGGATTGAAAATGCCATTTTATATTAATTTATTTATTGTATATCGCAATAAATTGCATTTACATTTATTTTTCAGCAATTTATAGCAGTATGCCAAATCTAAATAAATCCTAAACATTCTAGCTAGAACTAATCCGCTATTTGATTTTTGGAACTATTTGAAAAGGCTAATCCATAAAATATTTCAACAAAAATTCTGTACCTACCCCAAAAACCCACTCAAAACCTCCCGTACCGCATCGGTATCCTTTACGTAATACTTTGCTGCGGTCTTAACAAAACCTACCTTAACGGTATAGGCATTTTTGGGTAATTCTTGAAACATGTATTCATCGGTCCAATCGTCGCCAATACAGAAGATAAAATCGTAGTCTTTTGTGGTCAATAATCGTGAAGCGGCTCGACCTTTGTTAACGCTACTGCTTTTAATCTCAATGACCTTGTTGCCCTTCAACACCGATAAGTCGTTATTGGAGGTCAGGCTGGTCAAGACGGTATCGATTTCGGTAACCCGAATCTGCGCCAACTCGGGGTCGGCCTTGCGATAATGCCAGGCCAGTGAGTATTTTTTTTCTTCAATAAAGGTGCCGGGCGTTCGGTCTACAAATGTTTCCATGATGGGTTTGATGTTTTCCATCCACTCATTTTTCAAACGCTCCAGCGCTTCCCAATCGGCATCGGGGGCTTTCAGCCAAACGCCGTGGTCGGTTATGAGCTTATAATCCTTCTTTTTATTGGTAAACCATTTGGTAAAGGTTTCCCGGTCGCGACCACTTATCAAAACCACCTCATTTTTTGGGTCACTATTCAATCTATCCAAAAGCTTGTAAAGCTGGGCGTTCGGTTTGGCGTCCTGCGGATTGTCCTTAAAACTGGCCAAGGTGCCATCGTAATCCAAAAGGAACAATCGGCTTTCAGATTGCTTGAAATTGTCGTACATGCGTTTCTTGATGTCTTCATCCAATCGGGAGGCCACAATGACCGAACCCAAATTTTTGGTCGCCAGTAACGAATTCATGAATTCATGCGCCCATTTTTCAACCGTGTAACGTTTCAGTCGTTTCTTAAGAATCTTCATTCTGGACTTCTGTTCGCCTTTAGGCATTTCCAAAGCACGCTTTAAGGTATCTGCCAGTTGTTCAAAATTGTTGGGATTTACCAGTAAGGCCTCGTTCATTTCCTTGGATGCCCCTGCCATTTCACTTAAAATCAAGACCCCATTGTTATCGGTCCTGGTAGCGACATATTCCTTGGCAACCAAATTCATCCCGTCCCTAACCGGAGTAATCATCGCCACATGGGACGAACTGTACAAATCAATTAAATTATTAAAGGGCAGGGAGCGGTAGAAATACCAAATAGGCGTCCAGCTCACGGTGGAAAATTCGCCGTTTACCCGACCTACCAATTCATCGGTATCTCGTTTCAGCCTTTGGTATTGGGGCACGTTGCTTCTCGAAGGTACGGCCAGCATAATTAACCTCACCTTCTCTTTATATTCGGGATACTTTTTCAAAAAATATTCAAAGGCCCGAATTCGGTTGGGAATGCCCTTGGTGTAATCCATACGGTCAATGGAGAGAATCATCTTGGCATCTGGACTGCTGTTGATATGGTCATCCAAGCGCCGTTGCAATTCACTTTTTTCACTCGTTTTCTGTTCTAGTGCGTAATCTCGAAATTTATCGTAATCAATACCCATGGGGAACGAATCTATCTTTACAATCCTATCGTGAAACGTGACCTCGGCAAAGTTGACATCCAAGCGTAAAATACGTCTCACCGAACTTAAAAAGTGACGTTCGTAATCATAGGTGTGAAAGCCAATTAAATCTGCCCCCAACATGCCCTCCAACAATTGCTCACGCCAGGGGAAGGTTCTAAAAATCTCGTAAGACGGGAAAGGTATATGCAAAAAGAAACCAATGGTGGTATTGGGTTTCTGGTCCTTGATGAGTTTCGGCAATAGTAATAGTTGATAGTCATGCACCCAAACCGTATCGCCGTCTTCAACGTGCTCCAACACCTTATCGGCAAACTTCTGGTTGACCACCTTATAACTTTCCCAAAAGTCTTTTTCAAACTCGGTATACTCGGTAAAATAATGAAATAAGGGCCAAAGGGTTCGGTTGCTAAAACCGTAGTAGAAATTATCCAAATCGTGTTGGTTCAATGACACCGAATCACACTTAGAGTCCCTAATCAGTTGTTTCACCTCCTTGCTTCGTGCGTTGCTCATATCTTCTTCAGTAAGGCCAGACCAGCCAATCCAGAGACTATTACCCTGTTGATGAAAACTTTTAAGGCCGGTAGCCAATCCACCGACACTGGGTTCGACTTTAAGCGCATCATTTGCAATTTTTATATTTAGCGGTAATCGGTTTGAAATGATAATCGTCTTACTCATCATTAAAAATTTTATCGGTTACAGCAAAACGAAAACACTAAAACGTTATAGTGGATTTTTATTGCCATTATTAGTAATCTTTCGTGGTCTCGACTTTGAATGTTAATGCATTTTTCGTTAATTTAAGAAAAATAGCATGGAACCAAGCGGGTAATCAAACTAATGTTGAAAATAATTGATTGCCCTTTTTATTTAACTTATTAAAACTCCAAATTTTGACTGATAATCTAGACTACGGTATTATAGGAAATTGCAGAAGTGCCGCGCTAATCTCAAAGACTGGCTCATTGGATTGGTGCTGTTTACCAGAATTTGATTCGTCTTCGGTATT
Organism: Bacteroidota bacterium; assembly: GCA_039025415.1. Lineage (GTDB taxonomy): Bacteria > Bacteroidota > Bacteroidia > Flavobacteriales > Flavobacteriaceae > Psychroserpens. The sequence continues at coordinate 3,098 of JBCCOJ010000064.1, forward strand.
TGCAAAATTATTGGACGATGAAATCGGCGGAAGTTTCGACATAAAGGTCTCTAATGACTATACCATTTCCCAGAATTACATTGAGAACACCTGTATTTTAGTGACAACATTTTCTTCGGAAAATAATGCCTTTGAGATTCACGATTTCATGCCGCGATACCGAAAGGATAATGGTGATTACTATGCCCCACCGGAAGTGGTACGTTATTTCAAATTGCTGAAAGGCACACCAGAATTCCAGGTTGTTTATGATCCGAAATTAGAATACGCCATTGGCAAAACCACCAGTTACATAAAAGACGATTTTATCGTTAGCCTGACCGATAAGGAACGTTATGACACGCTTTTTCTGTATACCGATTTCAACAAAAAAGAGGTTCTTGAAGGTAATGCCATTAAGCTGAAACGTGACGGATTTTTCCAATTTGGCTACAATGAAAAACTATTTAAACCTACTATAGAAAAAATCGATTTAGAACGCCAGCGCACCAAGACCTATTGGTTAAACTGGATGACCCGAACCCCAAAGTACAGCTCCTACAACGCCGAAATTTCCAGAAGCGCGATGACGCTTAAGTTATTGAGTTACGAAAAAACAGGGGCAGTACTCGCCGCAGCCACCACTTCCCTACCGGAAACAATTGGAGAGGTTAGAAACTGGGATTATCGCTTCTGTTGGATTCGTGATGCGTCCATGGTGATAAAAGTGGTCTCCGATTTAGGCCATAAACGTATGGCAAAACGTTACTTGAATTTCATCACCAATTTGATTCCGGATAAGGATGAAAAACTTCAGATTATGTACGGCATCAATGGCCAAAAGAAATTGACCGAGCTTAAATTGGAACATCTCAGCGGTTACATGGATTCCAAACCCGTACGTATTGGAAATGCCGCCTACTCACAACGCCAAAACGATATCTACGGTATTTTGATGGATACCATCCACCAGCAGTTACTGCGCTTTAAAACCGATATCGAAAATGGTGAAGAACTTTGGTCCATCACCAAAGGAATTGTTTGGGTGGTTAATAAACACTGGCAAGAACCCGATAAGGGCATTTGGGAATTTAGAACCGAAGACCGTCATTTTACCTTCTCCAAGGTTTTGTGTTGGGTCGCGATCGACAAAGCCATCAAGGTTGCCAAGATTTTAGGCAAGACCCATAAACTCAAAAAATGGTTACCTCTGGAAAAGGACATCAAAAAAGATATTATGGAAAATGCTTGGAACGATAAAGTTCAAGCATTTACCCAAAGTTACGGCTCAACCGATTTGGACGCCTCGGTTTTACTAATGGAACCCTACGAATTTATTGATGCCAAAGACCCTAAATATGTGAGCACCGTAAAGGCGATTGAAAAAGAGCTCAGTAATGATGGCTTGTTGTACCGTTATAAAAATCAAGATGATTTTGGCTTGCCATCTTCTTCATTTACCATTTGTACGTTTTGGTTCATCAACAGTTTGTTTAAAATTGGTGAGGAACAAAAGGCTAAAAAGTTGTTTGATCAATTGTTAAGTTACAGCAATCATTTGGGATTATTCAGTGAAGACATTGATTTTAAAACCAAGCGATTGTTGGGTAATTTCCCGCAGGCCTATTCGCATTTGGCTTTGATTGAAACCGCGATTAATTTGTCTAAGATAACGGAGGAGGAAGCGGTGATGGAGAGTATTGGGGGTTGATTAAAATTCTGGAAAGCGTCATCCTATGTTTTTAAATCAGATTGGGATATAAATAAGTACCTTGAACGTAACCCGTCATTAATAGACACGAAGCAATCTCACATTAAAAATAAATTGCAAAATGGGGATTAATTCAGTCATAACTGCCTACTACCTACTACCTACTCCCTACTCCCTACTACCTACTGCCTACTGCCTAATTCGCACTCCCTACTGCCTACTGCCTACTGCCTACTGCCTACTGCTTAAAATACTCAAACTTTACAATCTCAACTTCCCCATCATCGTTCTTAATGTCGACAAAAATGTTCATACGGTCATCCCCTACCTTTTCAAAAATCATTCCCTCAAAGACTACTCTAGTCGGCGTGATTTCCTTTAGCGGAAAGTCAACGGTTTCATCCTTGGTTTCCCAACCTTTCAATTGGCTATCAAAATGTTTTAGCTGAAGTATCAAGGAATTCTTAATCTCTCTGATAATCTCAATCTCATAAAAGGAGACTTTACCCTCATTGATTAGTTTGAAAGTCGCCATCATCGAACCTCCAGAAGGTTCACTCCAAATTTCTTCAATTTCACCTCCAAAGGCCTCACCGTGCCAGGTACCCGAAATCCAGGAAATATTTTCTAGTTTGGGCTCTAATTGATTTTGGGCTTGGGGATTGAATAGGAAAACCAACGAGACAAGAAGCGGGATAAAATATTTCACCATGTTAAAATTAGATAAGATGCTGAATCAAGTTCAACATGACAATTCAATTTAGTTTTACCTCAAAAATGTGACTTTCTTAATCAATCCATTTTCGACCTCATAAATCGCAACGGCAAAAATGGTCTTGCCGTTCATCAATACTTTTTCCTTATCGATGACTTTATTGCCAATTATAGTACGATTTTCAAGTTCGGCGTAAAGGTCAGGCGTTTTTTCAAATAGCTTTGAATAAATCTCACGTAATTGTTCCTTACCTTCAGCGAAAAGCTCGTTCGGGTAATTATACAATTTGATATCATCTGTATAGGTTTCTAGAAACATATCAATATCCTGATAATTATAAGCCTCAAGCTGTTGTTGAACGATATCATCTGGTGTGGTAGGGTCATAATCTGCAATATATTGACCTACGATTGCCATTTTTTTCTTGTTGGGGCTAATTGCCATTCTTGTTATATGGTTGATGCCAAAACCGGCTAAATTGGCCACCTCTTCCCATTTCCCACGATTTCTATTTTTTCGAACAAATACCTTACTACCCTTTCCACAGAACGCGTAATCATCATCCAACCAAACCAAGTCTTCAACATTCGGCATCATTTCAAATAGAGGTTCGGCTTCAAGTTTATCCAAATTAAAACTCATCAACTGCCACGGGTTTGTGTTTTTGTCAACAAAACTAAAGTTAGGTGGGTCAGTTTTTGGAATGATACTTAGCGATCTGCCCACATGCTCCACCAAATCCTTATGCTTTTTAAATCTGAAATCGGATACCGTAAGAGTAAGATTTTCGTCTTTAAGAATAGAGGAAATAACAATATTTCCGTTGAGCCAAACATGATAACCAATGACGATATCATCAATAATCATGACATTTAGTTTGGGGTCAGTGAAACTGTATTTAAAGAGACGTTGCTCACCGTCTTTTTCCAATTTTACAGCAGCAAATGCATCTTGTCCCGGAATTTTTATTGGAGAATATTCACTCGCCTCCGTATCGGTTATCCATTTGCCCTTACTACTATTTAAATTGTATGATTTAATGTCGGTTTGGTCGTTTCGGGTCGATACGAATAAAATGATGCTATCGTTTAAAAACGACGGTTGATTATCGTAGCCTGGATTATCTTCTGAAATGACCTCAATGTTAGAAAGTTTTAAGCTATCCTTCGAAAACTCAAAATCGAAGAGAAAGACCTCTGTGTCGGGCTGAGAGAAGGCCATAAATCCTGAAAAAATAAAAACAACTTGAAGTAGTATTCTATTCATAAACAGACATTTTAGTAAAGATAATAAAGAATTTGACTCTTCAAACTTTTCGATTTGAGGCATGATTGTTTAGAGGTAAGAAGTTCAATAAATAAGAAAACACCCGCTCACAGACATAGAACAGGTGCTTCCACTAACAAAAAAACTCTAAAAATACCACATATTTCTATCTGGTATGCCGCTTGAAAATTTACTTTTACTAAATTATTACTAAGCAATAATCACAAAGCAAATCTTCTTTATCTCATTACAAACATTAGAAAATGGAACGTTAAAATACCTTTTTCTAACTATTTAAACTGAACGATTGGTTGGTACTCTTTTGCAAATCGATGCAAACGCCTACTCATTTTATCTGATTATAAGACATTGAACTTAAACTTGCAAATCAAAATTAATGATTAAGCAAGACAAATCATATTCTTTTCAACAACAAAATATTATCAAAACTTATTAATTTATTCACAATAATTACCGTATGCCTAACATTCGGTTAGAATATCGAACTATTTAGCATTTAGTTGAAACAGAGACCAACTCAAATTAACTGCTTTAAAGCTTTTCTATGTTAAATTTCATGGCCGGCCCTAGTTCATAGACACTAGCCAATAATTCCTCTTTTAGGGGGGCAACTTTGTCAATTTTTCCGTTTGCCTTATAGATTTCGGCTAAATGATACAACGCTTCAGGCTCGAATGTTTTGTTTGCTACATGGTTTTGTGCAATTTCGAGTGCTTTTTCAACATTTCCATTTTTAAAATACGCCCAGGCCAGTAAATCGTAAGATTGCGGTGTAGGCCTATTTTTAACTTCGGTCTGCGCGATTACAATTGCATCCTCATTCTGTTGTTCGTCATCTGCATAAATAAGAACGTTATATGTATTATACATGTCGCCGTATGCTTTATTCTTTAACGCTTTGTGATAGCGATTCATCTCTTGCATCATCAGTTCTTCATTATTTTGAAATTCTGCAATTTCTGCTTTGAGCAAATGATAGTCCGGTGCGTTGTAATTGTCTGTAATGGCATTCAATATCCTCAATGCTTCCTCTGGATTTTTTTCATGGGAATAAACGATCCATGCTATTCCTTTTTTTGAGTAGGCGTCATTAGGATCAAGCTCTAACGCCTTTAAAAAGCACCGATAGGATTCATCAATTTTTCCGGCATGGCCGTAAAAATCTGCGATATTGGAGTATGACCATTGTTTTAAATCCTGTAGGTTTCTAGATTCTGCTCTTGCTACTGCTTTTTCCATATATTTTATGGCAGCGTCAAGGTTTCCTTTATGGTCATTCCATTTTGAAAGACGAATTAAAAAATCAAAGTCGCTAAAGTTTTCAATTTTATCCAAATAGGTTTTGGCGGAAATGTAATTTCCCAATTCCAAATGAACATCAAACAGCATTTTATTTGTGCCATCAATACCCTGCTGGAAATTTTCTGCCTTTTCCAACAACGCTAAGGCTTCTTTAAATCTATGCTGAGAAATGAAATTATAGGCTAAACTTTGAAGATAACTTGGGTTGTTATAGCCTGTCCTCTCATTGGCTATCATCAATTCTTGCTCAGAGTTTTTAAGATATTCAATATTTCCAGAAGCTGAATACATACGTTCATAATTTGATGCGGCTTTGACGCGATAGGCATGACCATTGGGGTTACTTTCTACTTTTGACAGCCAGAAGTCTTTTGCTTCTTTTGCTTTTGTAAAGTTTTCATTTTCAGAAATAGTTAGATATTTATCATAATCTTCGGTCATCGAGACTTGATTAACCGCTTTTTTATTTGAACAGGCTTGAATTGAAAGACCAATACAAGCAAACAAGAAAAGTCTGTAAATCATATTATTCAGTTTTTTTGGTTGCAATTATTTTGAGTTTGTCAAAAAAACCTGAAGCCAAATTTCTATGACTTCAGGTAATTTTTTACTACCAAGGTGAAGCTAGGTAAGGGAACGAAGCACCAAATGCTTTATCATTTGAACTTACATTATCATCAATCAAACCAGGATTGGTAGGATTCCCCATTAATGCATCAGGCCCACCGAATATAAGGGTCAATTCTACTGTAATGACATCATCAGCTAAAGCTCGACCGGTTAACACATTGGTTCCATCAAAAAAGGTTGTAGTTCCATCTAAAGAAACGGTCAAAACATCAGTTGCAAGAACTCCAGTGAATCCCGGTGCATCCAAACCTAATGCGTTTGTTGTGTACCCAGGATTTAAGGCTAATAACCGATCTTCAAATTTTGTTTGAAATGCAGCATTCATATCAGCGGGTAAGGTTCTATTGAACGTATTTTTATCGGTATCTGTAACAAATACCGTATTTATCGCTGGTCTTCCCATTTGATCTTCAAGCGTATAGGTTCCAGTAAAGTTTGGAAGCATTGGATCATTATCAACGATTAAATCGTCATCATCACTACAGTTGAAAGCGGTTAATGAAGCTATCACTGTTATTGCAAGTATTTTTATAGTATTGAATCTCATAATAATATTTTTATTGTTTTCTTTTAGTTTCTACCCATGTATTAACAGAACCAGTACCACCAATCATTGATTTTGGCACTTCAACTACCAAGGACAGTACATTGGTACCTGCAAAAGTATCATCACCGGGATTATTGAAAGCGGTTGCATTACCAGCAATTATTTCACCGTATTGGACAAAATCCATAAAGAATGGATCATCTCGAGGTCCAGCAAAGATGCTCATGCCATTTTCGCTTGCCGTAATGGCATTCTGGCCGTAGGCGGTAATATCTACCTCCATTGGAGTGGATAATAAAATAGTACTGTTTAATCCGGTTGAAGTTGGTGCTTCAGGACCAAATACATACATTTTCCCATTTCGTGGGATTGCTTGTATCACGAAATCCTCCACCGCATCGGCATTGGTATCAATATTAATTTCATAAAGCACGTCTTCATCAAACGCTAAGGCATCAGTTTCCATAGGAGCGGTCAATCCCTGGGTGTTCACCGCAAAAGCAATCGTGCTACCGTTCAAACCTTCAAAGGCGTAAAAGTCGGTAATGTCGCTTGATGTTCCAGTAACCGCTGGTGCATCAATGTGGTCTGCCGCGACGGCAATAAAGCTACCTATCGCGATGATGGCAGCCCCAATTAGTAATCTTGATTTCTTCATAATTGAGATTTTAAGTGAATTGTGTGTTATACCATATTAACGTAATTAAATCAAAGTCGGTTTTGTTAATATTTTGTTAATGTAATTTTGTACCGTATTTTTATATAAAATAGAGGTTTATTTTGAGTGATATTTAACAATTCATGAACCCATCTACAAGCGGTTGGATTGAAAATCTGTGTATTCAGATTTCAAGCAGTTCTCTACCTTATAAAAATTATAGGGCGCTTTATCGAGCACTAAAGAATTTTGGGTTTATTTATGGAGTTAATGTAGATGCTACTGATGCTTTCGACAAAATCCATAAATATTCTGAAGATGAATTGGCAAAAATCAATCTGATTACCGCGCTTTATCATATTTACGCCTATAAATTTGCATCGACCGAGTTTACTGAGTTTTCTTCAATACTTTTAGAATTTTACGAAAAACTTGAGGTTGCAGACCTCTCTTTATGGGACAGATTACTAATTGGAAAAAGTAAAAACAGTAAGCTAGAGCGATTGGTGAATGACCGTATTCATCTTGAAGATAATATACTAACTAGAAATTTCAACAAGTCAATTTCCAACTCCCTGCTATTTGTTGATGTGCTAACCTTTGCCTATTACTTAGATACCGATGGTAAAATAGATGTTAAATCAGCTTCAGCCAATTTGGAGCAAATTATCGTTGGGACATTGTACCAATCGCTCAATTCTAAGCAGAAGATTTCAGATTATGACAAAGAAGTCATCAAAATAATTGAGACATCCACTTCATACGTTAACCCTGAACTAGAAGTAGAAGACCTTATTTACGACATCACCTATAATATTGGACCAAACGAAAAAAAATATCTAATTGATTTAATGTGCTTAGCGATTTGGGATGACGAGGTATTGGAAAAATCTGAATTTCAATTTTTGAAGAATTTAGCTGCTCGTCTTGAGCTTCCTAATTCTGAAATCAATGATTCGCTAATAGATGTCTCTCGATTTCGTAAGAAAAACCGAAAGACTATCATGTTTTTTCAGCAGTCCAATCCAATCAGTAACTTTTTCGAGAATTCTTCCCAATTAGTAAATAAGCTAATTAGGAGAAATAGCAAACGTTTGGTCAAGGAACTTCAGCAAAGTAAAGATCTATTGGTTTTGATAACTAAGTCTACCCATACAGACTTGACTAAGGAAGAACAAAAGCAGATGTACGCACAAATAAAGGATATTTTAAAAACCATACCTAGCTTAGCCATTTTCCTGTTACCTGGTGGAGCTATTTTACTTCCCATATTTGCTAAGTTAATTCCTAATATTTTACCGTCTGCCTTTGACGATAATAGGATAGAAAAAAATAGTTAACTCAACCAATCCTTAAATTCCTTAACGCGCTCCCGTGCTACGATAATTTCAGATTCATTGAAGCTTTGTAATTTGATTTTCAAGCGAGAATTGGTATAGCTTATAATATCGTCTATCATATTTATATTCACGATAAACTTTCGGCTGACCCTAAAAAACTTATGAGGCTCCAATTCATCTTCAAGTTGTTCCAAAGTGGTGTCCAAAAGATAATTTCTACCTTCATTGGTAGCTGCATAAGTGCCCTTGTTTTCGCTGTAAAAGCACTCAATATCATCTATGTTGATGAGCTTTATGTGCTGACCCACCTTAACTGAAAACCGTTTTTTGTATTCCCTTTCAATGGGGTTTACCAATAACTTCTTGATATCGTCAAAATCCAATTTCACGCTTTGCTGTTCAGAACTCCGTTGTTTATACTTGGCCACTGCCTTAGCTAAATCATCTTCATCGATTGGCTTCAACAAATAATCGATACTGTTTAGCTTGAAAGCCTGAAGGGCATATTCATCATAAGCCGTAGTGAAGATTACCGCTGAGTTAATTTCAAGCGTCTCAAAAATTTCAAAGGAAAGACCATCGCTTAACTGAATATCCAAAAAAATCAAATCTGGGTGCGCATTAGCTTGAAACCATTCCAAAGACTCTTCAACAGAGTGCAACATGGTATCGGTTTTTACATCCAAATCTGAAAGCATACGCTGCAAACGTCTTGCAGACGGCTTCTCATCTTCTATTATTATTACCTGCATTTATTTCTTGAGTATTAAATTTAAAATTCAGCGCCAGTTGCGTTCATCCTCTTCCATGAACTTTCTAATTTTACGTTCCTCCCAATTTTTTCCAAATAAGATGTTTGGACCCCAAACCCCCAAGGCATGAAAACCTAATCCTATTCCCCAAAAGAATGCAGTAGACCATGCACCAAAAGACCAGAAGCTAACACTATTAACCACCAAAACACCAACTAAGCAGATATTAACAACTATATAGCTCACAGCATGCCAATAAAAGCCTACCAATTTCTTTACCTTCTTTTGGGCACGTAGATAAGCTTCTTCCCGGTAATACGTATTATTTGATTTGTTTTTTTCGTAAGGTTCTATATAATTTTCCATGATTTTTTAATTAAGAATTAAGACTTTTAGCTGATTCAAGACCGTCCCGATAGCTATCGGGACTTCAAGAACCAAGACTCGTTTTTTATTTATTACAGTTACTTTTTTTGTTAAAATTTTTCGTTTACAGCGAACCACCTAGCTTTCTTTCCCTTTCCGGGGAAAGAAACCACTCCTCTTTAAAAAGGAGGAGAATTATATTGTTATTTTTCAGCCAATGTATTTAATATTGTTTTCTCCAACACTTTAGCACATATGACGAACAGGCCAAGCTTACGTCCGAGTAAATTCCCCCTTTGGGGATTAGGGGGCTTTTGGGGCTTATCGGGCTTGTTCCTCTTCTCGCATATACTTTTCAATTTTACGCTCTTCCCAACTTTTACCAAGCATAGAATCGTTCACGAAAACCTTGTAAGCATGAAATGCCAAGCCCATTCCCCAGCCCAACATCGGAAACCAAAACCATTGTATGGTATCTGGAGTATAACGATACCAGATGTAAAATAAAAAAGGTATTACCACACAATAAGAAACAAGACTGTAATAAAACTCTTTTAGTTCTTCAACTCGTTTTCTTGCTCTTACGTACTTGTCATTATAATTTGAGGTAGGTTCTATTGCTTTCATAATTTGAACTTTTTTGGTTAAAATAGGTATCGAGACTAAAAATTGTTTAGTAGTCTTATTGATATCAACTGTTCTTTTAGACAATAATCGATAGCGTTGTTTTATATTTTCAAGACCAACGCCGCTGCTCTTTTTTACTATTTGCTTTGGTTGAAGATTATTTTCAACCACAAGATTACCGTCTTTTTCGTAAATCTTTATGTGTAAGGGCTTACTTGACGTTACGGTATTATGCTTAACCGCATTCTCCAATAGTAATTGGAGTGATAATGGCACAACCTTACTTTCAGGATTTGTTGACTGCTCCGGTATTTCAAAAACGATACTCTCTTCAAATCGCATTTTCAATAACGACATATAGGTTTTAGCAAATGATAATTCTTCATCAACGGTTACCAATTCCTTATTTTTCTGTTCAAGAACATATCGATATACCTTAGATAATGAGGTTGTAAATTTTTGAGCATTTTTAGGATTTTCCTCAATGAGACTCGTTAGTACATTTAAACTATTAAAAAGAAAATGAGGGTCAAGCTGATTCTTTAAAGCATCAAATTTTGCACTTGCAGTTCCTGCAATAATGCTTTGTTCCTTAATCCGGTTTCGCTGATAGCGGTTATAGAAATAGACAATATTAAAAATCGTGAAGATGATTAACGTAATCCAAAACCCGAATGAATAGTAGGCCCATCTTTGTCCGCTAATGAATCTATCTAAAGGTTGCCCGTAAAAACCAACACTAACGGTAAGTCTTAAAAAAAACAAGGCTATAAGTGTAATGGTAACAGAACCTATAATGCCAATGATGATTCGTTTGATGGTATCATATTTCTTCCATTCCCTGCTCTCAAGATAATCGAAAAAATAACTGTTGCTAAATCCAAGAACAAATGCGTAAAGTTGCCAGATTAAAAAATCAATCAAAAATTCATTGACAGAATCATAATCGAAACCACCTTCAAAGGCCTTGCCTATTAAATAGACGGCACAACCAATGATGAAGGTAATTAATATGCGTTTTGGCAACTTTGAAAATTTCATACTATTTAGCTTTTACATTCTTTAAGGGCTTCCTCAGCTCCTTCTTTTCCCCAATTAGGGTAAAATTTACTTTCTGATTTAAAACTTTCAAAGAGTTCAAGTGATTTTTCAATATCCTTACAAAATGGTTTGGTATCCTGGCCAAAATATCTGGCGCTACCCATATCCCACTGGGCCTTCCCTAGAACAACTCTGGGGTTTTCTGGTGCTATCTTTAGGGCTTTATTATACAATTCTGAAATTTTAGCGCTGTATTTCATCCCGTAAGTCATACCATCAAATGCCACCCAATTTGTATATACGTTGGCTTGTAAAACCATTAGTTCTGGGTTGTTCTTATTCAAAGACATTGCTGTATTTAAATGTTCTTGCGCCTTTGCCAATTGCGATTTAACAATGTTTTCATCTTTTTCGCCCCAAGTCTTTATGCTATTCAATTGGGCAATATAGTAATGGGGTAACCATTTATCGTTTTCTGCATTTGCGATGCGCTCAAATATATTTTGGGCTTCATCCATTTTACCATTTTCCCAAAGCTCGAAGGCCTTGGTCATTCCCTTTTCATAATTACCCTGTGAAAACATCACAATCGAGAAAAGTAATAGTACTGTATTGAGTATTTTTTTCATTGCTTTATGTTATAAAGTTATTCTTTGAGTTATAGTTTCATTTTTAAGTTCAAATTTGGCATCCTTCCATTTTGGAGGCCCCATTGTTCCCCGAGCGTTGTTGCTGCACCCATAATCTTCCTTAGGCATTCCAAAAAAATTAGTGTCCATTTTATTATTGTTATTTTCATCATGATAAAAAGAAATCGCATAGGTTCCTGCCGGCATATTCTTAAAAACATATTCGCAACCCATGTTTTGTATTTGAATTTTATCTGACTTCAAACTTTTATTAAGGAAAGAAGCTTCGTCATTGTAAATTGAAATGTAAACCTTGCCCTTATTACTTTCAAGGTTCTCAATCAAAACTTTTATGTCTTGACCATTGTTTTGTTGCGCTAGAGCCGAAAATTGAAATACCAAAGCTAAAAGTAAAAATCGATAGATAAATTTCATAATGTCATTATTGATTATTATATTTCTTAATGCGCCAAATATCTATTTAGAATCGATTATTTTAAAAACAATCTTACTGAATCGTAGTATTAAACTACTGAACTGTATTTTTAAAATTGTTGGTC
>JBCCOJ010000065.1:0-15211 GCA_039025415.1 Bacteroidota bacterium
ATGGGATATTTTTATCGCTAGCACTTCCAATATTATATCTTATTAGCTTTAATCTTGAGTTAGGAGAAAACGATTTAAAGATTATAAGCGGAACACTTAAGACTAACCTAGAGTTTCACAAAGGCGGAAATAACGGAGCATACCTGATACTTCACTTTAATGAATTTGATAATCAATTTAATACGGAAGATTTTCCCTATCACGTTTTAAAGAAAGAAAGATTGAAATCTCAAGTTAAGAAAGGAGAAAAAGTATTTCTAAGTATCAAGAAGGAAGAATCCGTTTCATGGGTGGATAAAATAAACAGAGGATTTGATATTGTTAGAATTATGGAGTCATGGCCTAATAAAGAAGTTTACATCTCGATTGAAGATTACAATGAATACTGAAAAAAAGATTACAAATTTAATTACATATTTTTGGGTCATAGGATTCGGGTATTATATATACTGGCTGTATCAAAATAAACACTCTACAAAGTTTAACTAAAAAATCATAGCTGCCCTACTGGACTGCAACGGTCTCTGTCCCGAACGTTACACCTTTAATAATGAATCTGTACTTTCCTAAAATTAGTTGACTAAAAAATCAAACCTACCTAAAAATAACAAACTTCACCCTTCGATATATAGAGTGTTCGGTTTACGTTCAATTGTCACCGCAGGCATTCAAAAGTCTGCTTTCACCAAAGCCAATAGAGGTTTAATGGCTACGGTCTATTCCGTTTTTTACTCGATACTCTAAACCTAAGGCCGCTCTTTTTTGAGAGAATTTGTAGATTGTCAAATATTTAGGGCGTATCTAAAAAAATAAAACTTATGCTTATCAACTTGTTTTTTTAAGCCCTTAAATAAGCTCCTAATCTACTTAGAAATCACAAACTCTACTCGGCGATTTATCGCGTGTTCTGATTCGGTACAATTGCTCCCGCAGTTTATCAAGGGCTTGCTTTCACCATATCCCTTTGATTTTAGTCGTGTTCTTGCGATGCCATTACTTACAAGGTACTCCAAAGTAGACTCAGCCCGTTTTTGGGAGAGGATAAGATTTGTTTCGGGTGTTGCCCTAGAGTCGGTATGTGCACTAAGGTCAATTTCCATTCGCGGATATTTTTTCAACAAAGCAACTAAAACATCTAGGGTTTCGGCTGCCTGGGGTTTGATTTCCCACCTTGCAAAATCAAAATAAATATTTTCTAGTTCTACGTAAACAAAGCCATCATCACGCCCAACAACAATTTCCTCTGCGTCATCATAAGATAGAATCTCAAGTTCAATATCAAAGCGAATGTCACCTCTATCGTTTGTATCAAAATTCTCTATTGTAGGAATATAGGTTGGCAAGAATCCCTCCAACTGGTATTTTTTATTTGGCATTGTTTTAAATACATAACGGCCGTCTTCGCCAGTAACCATTTGGTCCAGAACGTTTCCATTTTTATCAAAAAGGGAAACGACGGTATTTGGAAGAATGTCTCCAGAGACCTTATCGGTTACAATACCCTGTATACGATAGTTTCTTACCGTGGGAGTTCGCGCTACAAAGTAAATATTATCAACGCCATCTCTATTGGAAGAGAGGTAGCCATTATTAATGCTGTCTACCATGACAAAGGCAAATTCATCTTCGGGACCGTTTAAACTTTCTCCTAGATTAAGTGCTTCAGCATATTCGTAGTCCCTGTGGGCGCTTGAAAATACATCTAAACCTCCAAAACCCTGTTTACCATTAGATGAGAAATAGATGGTACTATCTTGAGCGATAAAAGGAAATTGCTCTCGGTATTTTGTATTGATTTTGCCCCCCATATTCACTGGCTCGCCAAAATTGCCGTTACTTATAATATCAACATAATAGATATCATAGGAGCCCAGACTGCCTGGCATATCACTCGCAAAAAATAGTTTATCCTCGTTCTCATTTAAAGCAGGATGCATTGTTGAATAGTAATCATTGGCAAAATCAACTCGCTTAGCATTTGACCATTTGCCGTTTTTCTTAGTCGCTCTATAAATACTTACCATTGCGACTTTGTTAGAATCGATTTGCACTCTTTCGCGATGGTTTCTTGAAAAATAGATGGTATTGCCATCTTTGGTAAATACGGCTGAACTCTCGTGAAGACCTATCTTGTTGAGAGGTTCAGGTAATTCAGTCACATTACTTATTGATTTTTTAATGTCGCCAGTAACATTGGCGCTGAATAAATTTAAATAAGGTTTATTGTTCCAACTGTAGGCGCGCCCTTTGGGATTTCGGGTAGATGCAAAAACTATTTCATCACCTTTAAGTCCTGTTCCAAAATTCATGGATTGATTGTCTCCTGTAAGAAGTTCCAAATTATACGTAAATGGAATTACCTGCCTTAATATGACTTTGAATGTTTCGGTATTTCGGTTTAAACCGAGGTGATTGTTGGCTATTAAGTCTGCCTTCTCGTAATTCTCTGAACTCTTGAGGACATCATAAAATTTAAAATAAAAATCCTGACTCAATTCAGACTTATCAGAGTTGTCAAAGACTTCTGAATATAGGTCATTTGCTTTTTTTATTTCTGAATTGAAATAATAACAATCCCCCAATTTCTTCATGACCTCATTGGTTCTGGGAAGCTTATTATAGATTTCAGCTGCTTTTACGTAAGACCTATTGGCATAAAGTTTATTGGCTTTTTTTAGGTTTTGCGAAAATCCATTATATCCTATGATTGAAAGACATAGAATTATTAAAAATCGGTATGGTGAAATCTGTTTCATTGCTAGAAAAATCTAGGGGATTTGTCGTACCCCATACGTAAACGACTAATATCAAATAAAATAAAAATCTCGTGTGATCCTGAATTGAAACGTCCTAAATTTGTTAGGGTATAATCATAGGCGTAACCAATTCTTAGATTAGGAAGAACTTTTACATTGAAAAGTCCACTTACCGAATCATCAAATCGGTAACCCACACCAGCTTCAAATTTATTGTTTATTAACACATTGGCTGTTAAATCCAATGAAATGGGTGCGGCATTAACCTGTCGCGCCATAAATGCGGGTTTTAGTTTCAATTTATCGTTTAAATCGAAAACATAACCACCAGTTAAGAACATATGTGCATTTTCTGTCCCTTGGGTAACAATACCGCTGTCTTCATCCAAATGTTCTGATGGGAGTAAGTTTGGTACAGAAAACCCTACATAATATTTCTCTGAAAAATAGAAAACACCAGCACCAATATTCGGGAAGGTACGACTAATGTTTTCAGCAAATGCCGGATCTGGTAAAGGGTCTGAATACACAAAACCGTTAAAGTCAGTGCTGAAAAAAGAGGCACCTGCCTTAATACCGAAAGAAAGTCGGGAATTTTGACCAATTGGTAAAACGTAAGCAACATCGATAAAAGCACCCGTCTCTTTTACAACATCACCAATTTGATCATGGATTATAGAAATACCGCCTTCAAGGCGACCGGCAAACTTGGCGTGAGCAAAAAACGTTCCCGTGGTTGGGCCTCCAACAGAACCTACCCATTGCGAGCGGTATAGTGTACCAAAATTTATCGCAGTATCATCGTCGGTTGAATACGCGGGATTAATCACGCTCATATTATACATATACTGCGTGAACTGAGGGTCTTGTTGGGCGTTCATGACGAAACATCCAATGAGCATCAGGACTAAAATTTGATATGTGTTTTTTGTTCTCGTCATTGATTAATTTACTAACGGCTCAAGTATACGCGGCCTTGTTGTGGCGAACGCTCACCATCATTAAATTCCAAAATATAAAAATATACCCCAACGGGTAAAACCCCATCACCGTTTTTGGAAGTGCCGTTCCATCTAGGGGAATTGGCATCACCTTGATAAAGTTCTCTTCCGTTACGGTTAAAAACGGTTAGTTTAAAGTTTGGAAAAAGTTCATTTATATTCACAATATTAAAATCATCATTTATCCCATCGTCATTTGGTGAAAAACCATCAGGAATAATCAATTCTAGGACACAGGTTTCGATTACTACCGTGGCTTCTAGTCTTGGGGAGCTTTCACATTCGTTTGTTGAAACAAAAGCACCGTAATAAATTAGCCCATCAATAAGTAAATCTGTTTCGTCATAGATATTTCCGCCCTCGGGAGCATCATACCAAACGACATTTCCAACGCCGTCAATATTATTGCTTAAATCTTGGATTGTTGGCTCGTCTTCATCACAGAATGTAGCGCCTTCCTCAATCAAGGATGGCGTTTCAATTATTTCAATATTCACCTCAATTGGCTCAATATTACCTACATCTCCTGGACATTCACCAGGATTAAAAAAGAAATCTACAATACTAATAGTCGTTACTCCGGGATTAACTAATTGGTTTCCTGAAATATTAAAAAATGAAATTCCAGAAACTAAATCAATGTCAGCAAAGGTGACCAGGTTATTTGCTCCTGAAAGTTCATAAACTATAGTGTAAGTACCATCGGCAAGTTGGTCTGCACCTGAAAGCGTAACAACCACACTGGTTCCAAGACAAAAATCAGTATCTGCGGAAATTTCAACTCCAACTAAATCAGGTGTATCACCAAAAGTAACTTCAACCGATGCTTGTGAAAGTAGGTTACATTCTTCAGAAAATACTTCATAAGTGTAGGTGCCCTCTGAATCTAAAGTAGGGTCAAAAATCCCATTTCCACTAATTAATGGCGGGGACCAAGCACCACCTGGATCGGGGGTACCACCAAGAAAATCAAACAAATCCACAACGTCATCATTACATATTTCGACAGAACCATTTTCTCCCGCATTGGGTTCTGGTTCAATACTTACAGAAACTACGGCCGACTCATCAGGGCAAACTCCGGCACCAAGAACAGTGTAGGTATAGTCACCTTCGGCATCAATTGTTGGGTTAAAAACCCCCGAACCACTAAGTAATGGAGGTGACCAAGTACCGCCGCCGTCTGGAGTTCCGCCAAGGATTGTAATTAAGTCGGTTGGATCATCGTTGGTACAAAACAAAACCGAGGCATCTTCACCTGCATTGGCCGCTTCAGTTAAAGTGACGTTTACAATGGCGGTATTATCGGCACAGTCACCCGAAGGTGAACTAATTGAGTATGTATAGGCGCCTTCAACATCAATAGATGGGTCGAAAACGCCAGTACCGCTGTTTAATGATGGTGACCATGAGCCTCCGGCCGTCGGATTTCCGTTAAGGCTATTGAATAAATCCACAGGGTCATCAGATGTACAAAGGGTCAGATTTCCGTTGCTTCCAGCGTCGGGAACCAATTCAACACTTACAGTTACAGTAGCACCGGCGTCAGGGCAGGGTGCAACACCGGCAATGGTATAAGTATAGGTGCCTTCAGCATCTATTGTAGGGTCAAAAATACCTGAACCGCTGATTAATGGCGGAGACCAAAAACCTCCAGCTTCAGGACTGCCTAGGAGATTATCAAAAAGGTTCACAGTACCTTCATTGTTACAAATCGTTATGGAATTACTTTGACCAGCATTTCCTGAATCTGAAACAGTTACAACCACTGTTGCCGTGTCATCCTCGCAGGCAGCGGTCCCCGACAGTTGGGTGTAGGTATAGGTGCCTTCTGTATCAATATTGGGGTCAAAAACCCCAGTCCCACTATTTAAAGCTGGGGACCAAGTCCCACCAGTATCAGGGTTACCGCCAAGACTATTGAATAAGTCCGTTGGGTCAGCATCACTACATAAATTCAACGTACCATCAACTCCTGCTGAAGGTACTTCCTCTACTGAAACTGTTACTTCCGCCGAAGAATCTGGGCAGGAAGAGGTGCCCGATAGGGTATAAGTATAGATTCCGGCAGCATCTATACTAGGGTCAAAAATCCCTGTGTCACTGTTTAATGCAGGCGACCATACTCCTCCAGATTGAGGATTATCACCGAGACTATCAAACAAATTGACAGGACTGTCATTAGAACATAATTCAACCGAACCATTTGTACCGGCGTCAAGAAATGGGACTATTGTAACTGTTACCGTTGCCGAGTCTTCATCACAAAGCGCAGTTGCAGGTAAAGTATAGGTATAGATACCATCAGTATCGATATCTGGATCAAAAACGCCAGTACCACTATTTAATGCAGGAGACCAAACACCTCCAGGGTCAGGAGTTCCACCTAAATTGTTAAATAAATCTATGGTACCAACATCACTGCATACTTCTACTGCACCGTTTTCTCCAGGGTTAGGTGCTATTTCTATGGAAACAATAACATTAGCTATGGCATCAGGGCAGGGCGCCGTACCAACTAAGGTATATGTGTAAGTACCCTCAGCATCCAGGGAAGGGTCAAAAATACCGGTACCGCTCGATAGTGCAGGGCTCCACGTTCCACCAGTTTGTGGTGTACCACCCAGTAAATCAAATAAATCAATAGCCTCATCATTACTACATAAATCAATGGAACCATCTGTGCCAGCGTCTGGGAAAGGGGTTATAGTAATTGTGACATTGGCCGAATCATCGGGACAAGGGTCAGTTCCAAGAACTGTATAGGTGTACGTTCCTGCAGGGTCAACTGCTGGATCAAAAACACCAGTGCCGCTATTTAAGGCTGGCGACCAGACACCACCGGTATCTGGAGTTCCACCAAGGCTATCGAAAAGATCGAAAGAATCAATATTATCACAAATTTCCAGTACTGCATTATTTCCAGCATCTGGTAAGGTTGCCACTGAAACAACCACATTTGCCGATTCGTCCTCACAGGGGCCAATCCCAGCCACAGTGTAGGTATAAGTTCCGGCTGCATCAATGGAAGCATCAAAAATACCAGTACCGCTATTTAATGCTGGTGACCAAGTTCCACCTGGTTGAGGCGCACCGCCGAGGCTGTCAAACAAATCTACCGCAGCACTATCGCTACATAAATCTATTGAACCATCCTCTCCTGGAATGGGTGCTGCTTGTATTTGAACGGTTACCACCGCAGATGTTTCAGGACATGGCTCATTTTCTGGAAAGAAATAAGTGTAGTTGCCAGCGGTATCAATCGTTGGGTCAAATACTCCAGTTCCACTTGCTAGAGCCGGAATCCAAGTACCTCCCGCATCTGGGCTGCCTTCAAGAATCGTAAATAAATTAACTGGGCTTGCGTTTTCACAAAGCTCGATAACTGCATCTTCGCCAGCATTTGGTCCAATAGTTAATTCAACAAATACAGCTAATCGCCCGGTGCTTTCGCAAGGCGGGTCTAAAGTGGTTGCATAATAGGTCTGACTATCAACTAAAGGGGTTTCTAAGGGTAGGGGTACTGCTGAAAAAAGAGTTGAATACCAATTATTAAGTCCACTAGCCACTAAGTCCCCAACGGTTGGTGTAAAAGTGTCGGTCACACAAAAATTTTGCGTTTCTTCCCCTGTGGGTACTGGCGTAAGACCTACATTTACTAGAACAGATAATCTTGATGTTCGGCAACCTGTATCAGGGTTTGACTGATCGGCATAATAAAGGGTATTATCGCTTAAAACCGTTGTTTCATCCAGTGGAGTACCGCCGGAGGGCTGAAGATACCATTGCACATCATTACCATTGGCGACTAAATCTCCAACCGTGGCTAGTGAAGGATCATCAAGGCAAATACCTTGAAAGTTTTGTCCTGTTGGTGGCCCGAAAATGACCACATCAACCCGCTGTCTGGTACCACAGGTTCCAGAATTGTCGTCTGCATAGTAATCTTCACCATTGTTTAGACCAGCGTTATTATTTAAGGGTTCGGTAGAGGTTGCCGTATCGTACCAAACCACCCCGTTTCCATTGTCAGTTGCCACTAAGTCCGAAATCAAGACTGATTCTGTATCACAAAACGTTTGGATTGGACTGCTGACCGTCGGGCACTGTGCATGGTTGGTCTGCCAACATAAAAGCAGTATAATAATGGGGAGTAGGCTATTCTTCAAAAACTAAATCTTTATAATAAATTGCTTTTAGAAAATCCTTCAGGATTCACATGTCTAAAAAATCCAAAGCTCTCTAAAACCCAATGCTCTTGAGGGAAGACTCTTATAGTTAGATATTGGTCAAATATAATAATTATCGCTTATCTATCTATTAGCATGATGTTTTTTTCAGTGTCGAACTGAAGTATGAAAGTTTTGGTATTTTGATAATTTAAATCATTTATTTTTTTATAATCGAAATTTAAATGCGCACGAGATGATTCAATATTAGATATACTTTCCTCAAGGGACATATTCTCCTGAACCATTCTAAGAATAACATCAAGAGTGGTGTCAAATCCAATCCTTGCGCTTTTTGAAGGTTCTTTACTAAACCTTATATTATAATTGTTTGAAAATTCATTATTCTCAATATCCTTTGGGGCAGGGAAAAGAGATGGATAAATAGTTTTTAATATTTTAAACCGAACGTGCGAGACCCTTCCAGACTCCGGAATGTTAGATTCATCGAGTAAAGCTAATCTAAGGTCATAGAATGGGGCATTTTCCATCAGTGTCGTTGTGATACCCAAATATACTATGGTCAATTCTGTTTCTAGAATTACATAATTACGTTGATTTTTAGATAATGCTTCTTTGAGCCTGTCTTTTTGAATGAAACCAGTGTTGTCAACTTTCAAAACTTTAGCTTCTGGAAGATATTCGTCCAAGAGTTCAGAATCTGAAATTTTATCCTTGTTGGTTATTACCAAAACATTGGCATCTTGCTCTTTCAAAAAATTTAGAAGCTCTGCCTTTAGAAGGTATTTAGAAGGTAAAGCGTTGAAAACAGATTGATTTTCACCTACTAGACTATCGTTTAGTACAGAAATGACGTTAACACGATTTGATGCATTGATTTTTGTTAAATCGAATTCTTTAGTAAATGGGACTAATATTGATGTTTCATTGGTTTCATTCGCAGTATTCAACGGTTTGTTCATTTCGGAATTCAAAATTTCAAAATCAACGTCTATTCCCATTTTTCTGGCCTTATCAATTGCTAAAGTCGCTCCCTCATAGAAATCTACGGTACTTTTGCCGTCACTCTCAGATTTGTCTTCAAAATTATTTTCGATTTTCTTACTTGCAAAATCTTCTTTAGAGAAGGGTAAATAGAAATAAAGAGCTGCCTTTTTTGTTTTATCAATTCCAGAAATAAGCCCAACTCGTTTGGATTTGTCTATTTGTTTGTCACTTGAATTATCAGTTGCCATTGACTTTGGCATCTTGATAACCATTCCCGGTTGGATATTGTTTTTCAATTCAGGGTTTAGTTCAAGGAACTCAGATATAGACATATTTGCTTTATTCGCTAGGCTTTCTGCTGTCTCGTTCATTTCCACAACGTAATCCACAACATTTGCAGAGGCTTTACTTATTTCTTTGTCTTTCTCATTTTCTAGTTTTTCATCGATATCAGTCTTTTCGACTTGTACCTCTGATTCTTTTGGCGTTTTAGGGATAGAGTCCTGTATTTCTAGCGGCTTATCCTGCTCAGAAACGGTTGAAGTTATAGTATTGGATGTTGCTGTATCCTCTTTATTGCTTTTTTCGGTATCCTCAGATTCATTATTTATTTTTTCTAGTTCGCTAGATTCATTTTCACTTTCTTGAACATTTGTCTCAACCAGAGTCTGATTTACGTCTTTTGGCGTTGTTTCTGCCGCAGTATTTTTGTCGTCTTGCTTGTTTTGTTCTGCTTCTTGAACATTTTTGGTTTCTGAACTAACAGCAGTCACCTTGCTAGCTGTATTACTTTTGCTTGGATTTAGATTACCAATTTTAATGCGTTCTCCCGCTAAGAGTAAATCTACGATTTGAGGATTTTCACGCTCAAGCGCTGCTACGGTTGTTTTGAATTTTCTTGCCAATCCCCATTTAGTGTCGCCCTTTTTAACTAAGTAATACCCCGCTTTATTAAAGTTCTTGTGTATGTCAGGAATGCGAAGTATTTGGCCTACTTTTAAAACACCATCTAATCTGTCTTTATTGGCCAGTAACAGGGCATCTAACGAAATATTATATTCTCTAGCGATTCCCCATAGTGTTTCTCCCTTGGTTACAAAACGTTCTCCTTCAACTAAATCTGGCTTCGTGCTTTTATAGTCTGGGTCAATATTCAGTACATGACCTGCCTGTAGCATTTTTTTAATGTGTGGATTTTGCTGAACCAAGGAAAGCACACTTACACCAAATCGTCTAGATAGGCCTATTTTAGTGTCACCCCTCACAACTGTGTAGGTAACGGCTTTTCCAGATTGATTTGGACTAACAGGAATTTTCAAAAACCTTCCAGCGTATATGACATCTTTTGAACCAGGATTCAGATTGAAAATATCACGGACAGAAACACCATATTTTCTGGAGATTCTATAAACGGTCTCACCCTTTTCTATCTTATGCTCTTTGTAGTTTTGCTGTCCCCAAGAGTCAAAAACTGTAATGAAAAAACACAGCAGGAAACCTAATATTTTATGCATTTAGTAAATCGTTGAGGGATTTTTTAACAAATTTAAAATTAATAAAAAATGAATGTGGAGATGGTTTCTGCGAACTAGTTATCAACAGGATGTTAACACGATAAGAAAGTGGAGATTTTTGCCTTTATCAAATCTGCAATTGGAGATTTTCTTGCTTGATTGGTTCAAACCTAATTATCAGTTTTAGACGTTCCCATTCAATCGATTTTATTTTGGCTAAGGTTATCTATCAATTAAATCAGCTTTTTTTCTCGATTCTGCGGAGATTCAGAACTAATGGGAAGAGGTCGAAACCAAAATCCAAATTGCAAAATCTTATCTTTGCGCAAAATTTAAGAAGGAATGAGCGGTATTGTTGCCATTGTTGGTAGACCTAATGTCGGAAAATCGACATTTTTCAACCGATTGATAAAAAGGAGGGAAGCTATTGTTGATGCCGTAAGTGGTGTGACGAGAGATCGCCATTATGGGAAAAGTGAGTGGAATGGAAAAGAATTTTCGCTCATTGATACCGGTGGTTATGTAAAGGGTAGCGATGATGTTTTTGAGGCGGAGATTGACCGTCAGGTGGAGTTGGCTATAGGTGAAGCAGATGCCATAATTTTTATGGTTGATGTAGAATCTGGGGTGACGGGTATGGATGAGGATGTTGCCAATTTGTTGCGACGCGTTAAAAAACCTGTTTTTCTGGTTGTAAATAAGGTTGATAATAATCAACGTGCTCAAAATGCTGTGGAATTTTATGCTCTTGGTCTTGGAGATTATTATACCATAGCAAGCATAAATGGCAGTGGTACGGGCGATTTGCTCGATGCTCTTGTTGAGGCTCTGCCAGAAATAGATGATACAACGGAGGAAGAACAACTCCCTAGATTTGCTGTTGTAGGTCGGCCTAATGCAGGTAAATCCTCATTTATCAATGCATTGATAGGAGAGGAGCGTTATATTGTTACTGACGTTGCTGGTACGACTAGAGATTCTATTGACACCAAGTACAACCGCTTTGGTTTTGAATTTAATTTGGTTGATACGGCAGGTATTAGACGGAAATCGAAAGTCAAGGAAGATTTGGAATTTTATTCAGTAATGAGAAGTGTTCGAGCCATAGAGCACTGTGATGTATGCTTGCTTGTTTTGGATGCCATAAGAGGTTTTGACGGTCAAGTTCAAAATATTTTTTGGCTTGCTGAGCGAAATAGAAAAGGCATAGTCATTTTAGTTAATAAGTGGGATTTGGTTGAAAAAGACACCATGACCATGCGCGATTTTGAAAAGAAGATTAGAACCCAAATTGAACCTTTCACCGATGTTCCGATAATTTTCATTTCAGTTTTAAATAAACAGCGAATTTATAAGGCCATAGAAACAGCAGTTGAGGTTTATAAAAACCGAACCAAAAAGGTTAAAACCAGTAAGCTAAATGAAGTTTTACTGCCAAACATTGAGAACTATCCACCTCCTGCTTACAAAGGTAAATTTGTTAAGATTAAGTATATCATGCAATTGCCAACCCCACAGCCGCAGTTTGCTTTTTTTTGTAACTTACCACAATACGTTCGGGAACCCTACAAACGCTATTTGGAAAATAAACTGCGTGAGGAGTTTGATTTTCATGGTGTTCCTGTAAGCGTATATATGAGAAAGAAATAGAAGTGCCAAATTTATTTTACAGTTTTAAAAAAACAATTGCTTTGAGTGCTGTGCTCTTAGCCTATCCAATATTGTCATGTCATTCACAAGAAGCACCTCAAATTGAGGTGGTTGGTAATCAAGATTATTGTGTTGGGTCTGCGGTACCAATAGTTACATCTGTGAGTATAAATAATTCAAGTGGTGTTAATACGACATTAGATAACGTATTTATTCAAATAGCAGAAGGCTATGAAGTCAACCAAGATTTAATTTTTCTGAATGGAAGTTTCCCGAATATTACACCTACATGGTCTGTTGAGCAAGGGGTGTTAACCTTGAGCGGCCCAGCTAGTTTTTCTGAATTTGAGGACGCCATTGCCAGTGTGTTTTTTCAGACCAGTCAAACAGAATTCACAGCAGACCGGGCATTTTCAATTAATCTATCTTCAGCAAACTTTTTACCATCAAATGGCCACTACTACATTTATATACAAAATGTTGGTATAACTTGGTCTGAAGCTCTTAATGCTGCGGAGAATCAGGAGCTTTTTGGAATTCAAGGATATCTGGCAACACTCACAACCGAGGAGGAAGCTCAATTGGCTGGCGCACAAAGTGAGGGTACTGGGTGGATTGGTGCTAGCGATGCAGAACAAGAAAGTAATTGGAAATGGGTTACTGGACCAGAAGCCGGTACGCTGTTTTGGATCGGTCAATTCAATGGAACGCCTCAAAACGGTGCCTTTGCTTTTTGGAACACTAATGAACCCAACAATTTCGGGGAAGGTGGTGAAGATTATGCGCATATTACCGACCCAAGCATTGGTAACATTGGCTCTTGGAACGACTTGCCCAACCAAGGCGATGCCCCTGGAAGTCCCTATCATCCCCAAGGCTATATTGTAGAATTTGGGGGCATGCCAGGCGACCCTGAGATAAGTTTATCAGCTGGAAGTACTTTAAATATGCCCAGAATAGAAATAAACTCCTCAAATGCCTGCGGAAATTTAACGGCTGAATTATCAGTAACTTCTAATGCGCCAAATGTGATTTGGTACGAAACCGAAACATCCAACACCGTTATAAATGAAGGCCTTACTTATAACGTTGATGTTGAGGATACCACGACATTTTGGTTGTTGCCTAAGTTTGACGGGTGTACAGTTGGTCCAAGATTTCCCTTGACCGTTGAGGTTTTTCCCACCCCCGAGGCTGTAGATATTGACATCGTTCAATGTGATGATGAAACCCAGGATGGGCTTACTATTTTTAATTTGAACGATTTTAAAGGTTTAATTACCAACGGTGCAACTAATCGAGACGTTAATTTTTATACTGATGTTGGTTTAACCAATTTAGTGGATGGTGAAAGTTTTAATAACACCTCCAACCCTCAAACTGTTTTTGCAGAAGTGATTGATACCGTAAGCGGGTGTTCTGCTATTGCTCAGGTGTATTTGGAGACGAGTCTTTCCTCGTCTAGTTCAGCGACTTTGGAGCAATGTGATAATCAGATTGAAAATGGGATGGTCACCTTCGATTTATCCATGGCTGACAATCAGGTTTTAAATGGACTTTCCCCAGATTTCGTGGTCAACTATTACTTTGATTATCAAGACGCCCTTTTCGAGGATAGTCCACTAATTAATGATTATGTAAATGTAGAGCCTTATCTCCAGACCGTATATGCACGAATTGAAGATAATGGTAATTGCTATTCTATTGCCGAAGTTATTCTAAAGGTCATAGAATTACCCGAAATTCAACCTGACGAAACCGTTTATTACTGCCTTGATGATTTCCCCGAGACTATAACCCTAAATGGAGGCGTGATTGATGACATACCAAATAATTATTATTACACGTGGTCAACAGGAGAAACCACAATTGAGATTGAGATAAACGAACCTGGTGTTTATACTGTTGATGTTGCTCCAGTGAACGGTTGCCCCAAAACCCGAACGATTACCGTTTTACCATCAAATATTGCGACGATTGATGACATCACCGTTACGGATTTGGCAGATAACAATTCGATACAAGTACAAGTCTCTGGAGAAGGGGTCTATGAATTTGCACTGGATAATGAATTTGGGCCATGGCAATCATCCAACACATTTGAAAATCTAAACGCTGGTATCTATAAATTGTATGTTAGGGATGTTTTGAATGACTGCGGAATCGTCTCGAAGGATGTTTCAGTAGTTGGTTACCCCAGATTCTTTTCTCCCAACGGCGATGGTTTTAATGATTTTTGGCAATTGAGCGGAATTTCAGAGCAATTTCAGCCAAATTCAGAGGTTTTTATTTTTGACCGCTTTGGTAAAGTTTTATTCACAATGACCTCTCACGATCAGGTATGGGATGGCACTTATAATGGCACCCTAATGCCAACTAGTGATTATTGGTTTTTCGCAACACTACAGGACGGTAGGGACTTTAGAGGACATTTTACTTTAAAACGCTAGTTTAGATTATAAATACATCTAAAATCCCACAACAAGAAAAATCAGCCAGTCGATTTTAATCCTCCGGCCAATACATTAACAACCAACAGCAAATCCAATAACAAATTCTCGTTCTGCTCGCTTTCACTTTCTTTTAAGGCCCTCCATTCTTTTAGCAGTGAAATTTGCATGTCATGAAGCATGTAAAGACTGTTTTTTCTATTCTTAATGTCCTCCATCCTTGATATACGACGCTGCTCGTGTGAAGCACCCAACAATTTATTTATCTGCTCAATACCAGATTCATAATCTGACTTTAGTAATTTCAATAGGTTTTCGCCTACCTGTTGGGAGGGCGTCAAGTCTGCAAATCGTTTCATAATAGTTGTATCTGCATTGAGTAAATTGGATTCAATTTGAATTAAAGCGTATTTCAAAAACGCCCAATCCTTAGCTTCCCTTTTTAGATTCTCAAAATCATTTGGATGTTCATTTTCAAATTGCTTTAATGCTTGACCTGTACCAAACCAGCCCGTCAAATTATATCGGGATTGGTTCCAACTGAAGACCCAGGGGATAGACCTCAAATCATTTAAGGAGCGCTTACCGGTTCTTCTTGCAGGTCTAGAACCAATTTTACTTTGTTCAAGCACATCAATGGGTGTTGCATGGCTGAAGAATTCA
>JBCCOJ010000066.1:0-15172 GCA_039025415.1 Bacteroidota bacterium
AATCCCAAGTCGTAAATGCACGCTTGGGATTTGTTTGTTTTTGTGTTGATTTTGAATCTGATAAAAAGCTATTCGACAAATTCTGCGGCATCGGGCTTTTCAAAAAGCGTAGCGTCAATTTTTTCGCCGGTAAGTTGAATATCGGTGAATTTCAAATCACGTTGTTTTTCTGTAGGTTTATTATTTTCATAACCATACCAAGTTAAGGTTTCAGGTAAAATAAGACCGTTTACCTCTTGCCAGTTGCTGTATTTTATAAAGTGGAACTCTTTCGATTTTTCTTGTGTGAAATAGGTAACTGTATAACCTAACCAAACCATTTGATGGGTATCAGCTTCATAATATATGATGTACTCATCATCGGGAGACTCCCCTACACCACTTTCGTAAGCTATTTTAATACCAGGATAGGCTTTGCCTTCAAATTCCAACGGTTCGATGTCTTCGTATATAATACCGTCATCAGCGAGGACAAAAGGCATAGCGTAGAAATAAAACATGAGGTTGTAGTAAAATTTCGGTTTCCCTTTGTAAGCTGCATCGCTGTTATTCTGAAGCCAAACATTTGAGCCATCATAGCCAATGGTGTGTTCGGGCATTTCAATTAATGAATATCGGTTTTTTAAATCGGTGGTAGTAATCTCGGCTCCACTTTCTTTGGGCATGGTGAATTTTAGGGCCTGCATTTTATTCCAAGCATCAAGACCGCCGTGAGCCTCAAATACTTTTGAAATATTTTCAGGATAGATACTTGTGGTTACATCAAGCGCTTCCTCTTGATAATTGGTATCTTCTATAATGTCTGATTTCTTTTCGCTTTTACATGAGAAGATTATCGCGGGGATTAATAGAATTAGAAGTTTGTTTTTCATGTTTTGAATTAAATTGATTTTGGCATTTAGACGAAATTACTTTTAATGCTTTACAATTCTGGATTAGATATTTTACTGGATAAAACAAAAAGTCAGGACTCTAAATCCTGACTTCTTGAATTTTAAAACTTAAAGGTTTTATTCAACAATCAATTTCTTAACGCTATTTGCCTCACCAGAAAAAACACTCACAAAATAAAGCCCACTTTCCAACTGCGAAATATCAATTCGCTTTTGGTTTCCTTCGGAAATTTTAGAGGTCATAATCATTTTACCTTGAATATCCAGTAATTGAATGTTTACTATTTCATTATTGGAATTTTTCAACTGAATTAGCACTTCATCATTAGCGGGATTAGGGAAAAGGTCAAAACCAATTACATCAAATCGCTCTGTAGAAAGTGTCTCAACAAACGTTGTGGTAAAGGTGTTGGTGATGATTGGGTCGTTGAAGTCAAAGTATATCGCTGCGCTATTTGGTATTACGTCGCCGATACTGTAGCCTGCTTCTGGCTTGATTCTAAAGTACACGTAACCATTGCTTCCCTCCTCATCATCCTCGGCTGCTGGTAATTGGATATCCTCAAAGAACCATTCTAAATCGCTCCCAGTTCTGGTTACTACGTAATCATGACTGGAGCGCAACATCTGGAACGTGCTTTCATCCAACTGGGCGTCCAACTCGTCCTCAATTCTTACAAACTCGGCAGCGAAGGTTCCCAGATTCTGAAAGCGTATGGTGTAGTACAAATATTCATCTGAATTGGAAAACTCGTCAAGAACAACTTGCGGGCCGTGGCTTTCCATTTTGTCATTCGGGTCGAAGGAGCCTACGACTATTTCTGATAATGTGGAGCTATTATTGTTGGCAACGGTGTCATTTTCATCTGTGGTATATACTACGGTGTTTGTTACGATTTCGCCTAACCCTACTGTTGTAGAACAATTTAAGGAAACTAAAATACTTTCGCTTTCTCCTGGTTCAAGGTTAATAAAATCAACTATAAATCCGTTAGCAGTGCTGTTCACTATAAAATCAGGATTGATACTTAGAATACTGTTAAAGGTTAAGTTTTCATCATGGGTAAATTCGATAGTCCCTGAAGTTATTGTTGACGAAGCCAAGTTTTCTATGATTATTTCATTTTCGTGGTCGAATCCCGGTCGAGGTGGAATCTGACCATTGATTAGATAGACCGCTAAGTCTTGACAAATCCCATTGTCTGTAATTGGAAAATTGACCGTAACAACTTCGCCGTTAGCTACCGAGATGTTTTCAAAAGTCGGGGCGCCGATAGAGAAACAATCTTCGAACTCCTCGTAAATATTGAATGAGATATTATAGGTATCGGCTTCAACCTCGCTAACAATTGAAAAATTACCAATGGAAGAATTGACTTCATTGATTACGCCATCATTGTTTTTTTCATAAGTGAAACTGCCATTTGTAAAATCTTGCTCACCTGAATCCAATAACCCGTTACCATTGCTATCAATAAAGGCTTTAGCATTGATTAAACCAATATTCTCACAAAGCTCTCCTACATCGAGACTATTTGCTTTTAAGAAAACGCCACTATCAAAAGCAGTATCGTTATCGTCAGCAATTACCAATTTTATATGATAAGGTTCGCCGATATTAACATTAGCACTAGCTATGAATGGTACGGTCATCCCATCATAGCTAATAGGGGGCGCATTTTCATCAATATAACCGCCAAAGTATTCTTCATTTATTGCCGGACAACCATTATTAGCTGGATGAATATTGGTAACCAAAATTGGAATCTCAGTTTCAGGTATTACAGCCAAATTTGAGGTATTACCCTGTGAATCGGTCAACAAAAACGCAAAGGCATCTGAAAAATTACATTCAAAATTACCCCCTGTGTTACCATCATATTCTTCCGAAGCCATTAAGAACTCAAAATTGATTTCATTAACTAAGGCGATAAAATCGAATTCAATGATGGTAGCATTGTTAGAAATGATTCCCAAAAAATTGTCTAAATCAGAATCGCCTACCCAACCAGCTGAACCATCCGACAGAGCTGAAAAATTTGGGCCTGTAGCGGAAGTAGCTTGACCAGTTGACAACAACAGACCCTCTGAGAAAGGAAATAAACCCGAGGCATTTTGGAAATAACCAATGGATTCAGCATCGGCAAAGCTCGAGCCACTAGTATATTCTATGTTAAAAACTTGGCTACATTGACCACCTAATAAAACCTCTTCCACTAAATATTCTACGGAACTGTATTCATCAGTTATTACAACATTTTCTCCAAGAACCTGTATAGGTATGTTCTGCGAGACTTCAGTGCATTCATATTCATTGTTTTCAAAAACCGTGAAAATCACATTATACATACCAGAAAACTGATATGCATGAGATGCAGATAAATCTGTCGAAGTTGTTCCATCTCCGAAATCCCATAAATAAGTGAAATTTTCGTCACTATCGGAAAAATTCAGGCTTGCATTAAAAACTATGACACTGTCAGGTTCAACAAATAAAACTCCTAAATCAGGATTTTCTGGACTTGTAGAAACAGAAACATCAGAAACTTGACAAATACCTTCACACAAATCTTCGTCTATATTATAGCTTAAAGAAACAGTTGTTATATCAAAACATCCATTTAATGTGTCTTCAGACCTTATGAAAACTTGCTGCTCAAAATTGTGTTGGAAATTTTGAGGGTTATCAATTGAATCAATTCCTGAAATAGCACTTGCTTCTGTAAAATGATAGGTCAAAGTAAGATTTGTCTGGACGGTATTTACTGAAATGGCAGTCAAATCTATGGTTTCATCTAATTGACAAAATTCTTCATCAATACTACTCGGTGCACCGGTTGAATCAACGACAAGAAAAAAATTATTGATTTCAACATTTCCACTAACTAAATCCTCAACTCTAGCATATAACACTTGAGGGTTAATTACATTCGTATATGGATTTGATAGGGCATTTGTATTATTATCCGCATCAGCTTCCGTTTCATGATAGGTGATGATATAGTCATTCGGGTCTAAGCCAAACAAAATTTCAAAATTATTAATTGACAAATCAAATTGGGCAATACTATCACCATCATTATCGCAAACATATAAATTGATGGGAAGACCCGTTGATTGCGATATTACATTTTCAAAACAGAAAAAGGCAAGTAAGGAAAAGAAAAAATTTTTCATTATAAAGAAGCGATTAGTTAGGATAAATGCCAAATCCGCATTTAGATGAAAAACATCCTTTAACAAAGAATTGACATTTGGCAATATAAACTTTTATTTTTGTGATTATCATTAAGGAATCAACAAATTTTAGCCTGTGTCTAAACAAATTACAAGTCCGCAAAATACCTATATCAAAAAATTGGCTCTGCTCAAGGACAAATCCCGTGAACGTAAAAAGAGCGGACTGTTTCTAATTGAAGGTCAGCAAGAACTTGAATTAGCGATTAAGTCTGATTATACCATTGAGACCATTTTGTTTAATCCAGAATTGATTTCAGAGGAAACTATCCAATCTATCGTTGGGCCAAGCACTGAGCGTATTGAAATCTCAGCATCGGTATTTAAAAAGTTGGCGCACCGCAGTTCTACCGAAGGTTTAATTGCCGTTGCCAAAAGTAAAACCCACGAACTACATCATTTGAAATTTGAATGCAACAACCCATTGATTCTTGTTGCAGAAGCCCCAGAAAAACCGGGGAACATTGGGGCTCTATTACGTACTGCAGATGCCGCTAATCTTGATGCGGTAATCATTGCCAATCCAAAAACTGATTTGTACAATCCCAATATAATTAGATCCAGTGTAGGCTGTGTGTTCACCAACAATATCGCATTTGGTTCGACCGAGGAGATTATTGATTATTTGAATAACAAAAACATCCAAATTTTCTGCGCAACCCTACAAGACTCAACTAACTATGACCAACAGGATTTCTCTAAATCCACTGCTATCGTGGTTGGCACAGAACACGATGGACTTACCGACGCTTGGCGTAAGGCTTCAACCCAGAACATCATCATACCTATGCAAGGTAAAATCGACAGTATGAATGTTTCTGTGGCAGCTGGGGTATTAATTTTTGAGGCGAAACGGCAGCGAAACTTCAATTAAAAAATACCAAAAGCTAAATTCCAAATTCCAATCTTTAGGTTTACTTGTTTGTGCAAGAAAACAATTTTTATGCAACCGCAATCCAACCCATAAGACTTAACTTTACAAAATTTTTTAAAATGACCGCGCAGACGCTTTTTTATATTATAATCGGTATTATCCTCATTAACTTTATTATTGATAAGGTTCTAGATGCCGTAAATGCCAAAAAATACGATGACCCAATCCCTGAGGAACTTTCAGATGTTTATGATGAAGAAGAGTACCAAAAAAGCCAAACCTATAAAAAAACCAATTACCGCTTTGGGCTTATAAGCTCAACGTTTTCAATTGTATTGACCTTAGTTTTCTTATTTTTTGATGGCTTTGAAATTGTTGACAATATTGCGAGAGAATATTCAAATAACCCGATTATTATCGCACTCATTTTTTTCGGTATTATAATGATTGGCAGTGACATACTTACGACTCCTTTCTCCATCTATAAAACTTTTGTAATTGAAGAACGTTTCGGCTTTAATAAAACTACGCTTAAAACTTTTGCCATGGATAAAGTGAAGGGACTAGTGATGACAATAATATTAGGTGGAGGGATTTTAGCACTTATTGTCTGGTTCTATCAACAAACACAAGATGACTTTTGGCTATACACCTGGGGTATTGTCACCTTTTTCACGGTATTTATGAACATGTTTTATGCGAGATTAATTGTACCGCTGTTCAATAAACAAACCCCGCTTAACGAAGGTAGTCTGCGCGATAAAATCTCAGCGTATGCTAAATCGGTAGGATTTAATCTAGATAAGATTTTTATAATTGATGGCTCAAAACGAAGTACCAAAGCGAATGCTTATTTTTCTGGTTTTGGTTCTGAGAAAAGGGTCACCCTTTACGATACCTTGGTCAATGATTTAGACGAAGAGGAAATAGTTGCGGTTTTGGCTCACGAGGTGGGTCATTATAAAAAGAAGCATATTATTTTCAATTTGTTCGCATCAATTTTACTTACTGGATTGACGCTTTTTATACTATCGATATTTATTTCGAATCCGCTACTCTCAAACGCTTTAGGTGTTGAAAAAGCCAGTTTTCACGTTGGGCTCATCGCTTTTGGACTACTTTACTCACCAATTTCGGAAATCACGGGATTACTTATGAATCAATTATCCCGAGCATTTGAATATCAGGCCGATGATTATGCCAAAAACACTTATGCCGCACAACCTCTCATTACATCATTAAAAAAATTATCAAAAAACAGTTTGAGTAATTTAACTCCTCATCCAGCCTATGTTTTTGTGCATTACTCGCATCCTACGCTTTTGGAACGGATTAAAAATTTAAATAAACCCTACCCATCCTGATTAGAATGAAAGAACAAAAACTAAATTTGGATTCTTACTTTTTTTCGTCATCTTAGCCGTCTATAGATTTAAAAATCAAGAATCCCGAATCTATGTCAAAAACCTTATCTACAAGTGCAGGTTTACTTTTCCTTTTATTTGCGCAAATGGGTTTTACCCAACCTGAAAAAGGTCAGTTTATTTCAGCAAATATTGGTTTTGCCGTCAATATCCCTTATGAAGAATACGATGAAACCGAAGGTATTGGGTTCTACTTACACGGTGAATACGCATATAATCTTACCAATTGGTTCGGCATTAGACCTTATGCGGGTTTAATATTTGTTAATTCAGAAAATGAGGAGCGATTTCCAGGAGAGCCTGAGTATTTTGTAAGATCGAATGGCTTTAATTTTGGTTTGAAAGCCCGAATTTACGCACCCATCCCTTGGATTGCGCCATTTTTAGAATCTGGTGTTGGTGCATCAATCGGGACTTTTGAAACCTTTACACCAAATACCAACCTATCTGCAAATGGAATTTCATTACACATCCCTTTTACCATTGGTTTAGCAATAGGTAGAGACCATGGCACAGAACTCGCGTTTAGTTACTACTTTAATGGTGAAGCGAGACAAATATTTGGTGGATTTGGATTTGGTTTGACGTTTCCGCTTTCTAAATAAGGTATTTGACTCATTAAATTGAAATATAGCTGAGTAATTTTCCCATTGAACGCAACCATTTTAAATTTGTTGTATCTTCTTTAAAAGAATCGTCATGCATAAAATAGTATTTCGCTTATTATTTGTTTTACCAATTTTAATGGGTGAGTGTAAAGATCCATTACCGGCAGGGATAGAAACTTCAATCAGTGGAGTTGTTATTGATGAAACTGTTGATTCTGCAATCGTAGGGCAACAATTCAAAATTTTGGAACAAAGAAACAATCTTCCATCAAGATATATTGACTCTACAATCACAGATGTTGATGGTTACTAAACATTGAATTTTGAGACAACTGGAGAAGGCACCGATTACTTTATTGAAAAAACGTATAACGATTCCATTTGGGACAATAATCAAGGATTTCGAGAAATAGACTCTATCGGCGAATTCATTACCATGAATTTCAATTTCTTAAAACTAAACCCTTATACTTTAAATATTACTAGACAAAATCTAACTGAAGTACCCATTGGATTGAGAAATATGTACGGTCAATCAATTCATCCATTAGAAGGTTCGAATTTTACAGAAATTAGACAATTGAATCTAAGCCCATTTTACAATCAACAATTAGAATTTAGAAGAAGGATAAATGATAGCACTCAACAAGAATATATTCATATTATAGAAGCTACTGGAATCTATGGGCCGAATGAGATAGATATTTTACTTACCGAGGATTCATTTCAATAAACTCAATTTATTAAATTGCAAATCCCATTCACTTTCCCTAACTTAGTTATATGGTTGAAGTGGATATTGAAAAAGAGAACGCAGAGATTGCTAAGGCTTACAAGCAACTTTTAAAGGTTAGTTATCAAACGCTTACTGCGGCGGATAAAAAATTAATCAGAAGGGCTTTTGAGGTTGCCGTTGATGCACATAAAAACCAACGTCGAAAATCTGGTGAAGCTTATATTTTTCACCCTATTGCCGTAGCTAGAATCGTGGCCAGTGAAATTGGTCTTGACGCTACCTGTATTGCCGCTGCACTACTCCACGATGTCGTTGAAGATAATCCCGAATATACCATAGACGATATGGAACGTCTCTTTGGCGAGACCGTAGCCAGAATCGTTGATGGCTTAACCAAAATATCTTCTCTAAGTAAAGAGGCGAACGTTTCTACCCAAGCCGAGAATTTTAGAAAAATGCTACTCACACTTAACGATGATGTGCGAGTAATCATTATAAAAATCGCAGACCGCCTCCACAACATGCAGACCATGGATGCGATGCGGCGGGATAAGCAGGAAAAAATAGCTTCGGAAACCTTATACATCTACGCTCCGCTCGCCCATAGAATAGGCTTGTATAACATCAAAACTGAACTTGAGGATTTAGGATTGAAATATACCGAACCTGAAGTCTATAACGATATACTCAATAAAATTAAAGAGAGTAAGGAAGAGCAGGATGCTTATATCAGGGATTTTTCAAAAATTATTGAAGATTCGCTCAAGGCTGAAGGCTTGAATTATGAAATAAAGGGCCGCCCAAAATCAATTTATTCCATTAGACGGAAAATTGTAAAACAAGGTGTTGATTTTGAAGAGGTTTACGATAAGTTCGCTGTAAGAATCATTTATAAGTCAGATTTTGCGAATGAAAAATTTCTTGCCTGGAAAATATACTCAATAGTTACAGACCATTTTACTCCAAATCCCACCCGACTTCGGGATTGGATTTCATCACCTAAATCTACCGGTTATGAGGCGTTACATATTACAGTAATGGGGCCAAAAGGGCGCTGGGTTGAAGTTCAAATACGGAGTGAGCGCATGAACGAAATTGCCGAAAAAGGCTATGCCGCTCATTATAAATACAAACAAGGCGCTGCCGAGGATGCGCTCGACACCTGGATTGACAAGTTACAGGAAGCCCTTGAAAGTAACGAAACCAATGCCGTTGATTTTGTAGAACAGTTCAAATTGAACCTTTACTCCAAGGAAATTTATGTGTTTTCGCCAAAAGGGGATTTAAAATCCTTACCCAAAGGCGCTTCACCTCTGGATTTTGCTTTTAGCATTCACACTGAAATAGGCATGAAAACCAAAGGCGCGAAGGTCAATGGAAAATTAGTACCGCTAAGCCATGAACTTCAGAGCGGGGATCAGGTTGAAATTTTAACCTCAGAAAATATTAAACCAAACCGCAACTGGTTGGATTATGCTACCACAGCGCGGGCACTGAGTAAAATCAAATCGGCTTTAAAGGCTGAGAAAAAAGAAATCGCCGAAGACGGAAAGGAAATTCTACGTCGTAAACTAAAGCAACTTAAAATTTCCTTAGATGAGAAATCGGTGAATGAGATGGTGAATTATTTTAAGTTGAAAACAAGTCTTGATTTGTTTTATCGTGTGGGGATTGGTACGATTGATAATTCAAAGCTTAAGGATTATGCTTCTTCGAGGAGCAATGCCTTCATGAGCTATATAAAAAATAAAATTAGAAGACCATCTGTAGCTCGCGACATCAATAAAGATGAAATTACCGCCAAATACGATCAGTTGGTATTTGGTAAAGACGAACAGAAACTGGATTATAAGTTGGCTGAATGCTGTAATCCCATACCTGGTGATGCTGTATTTGGGTTTTTGACGATTAACGAGGGCATAAAGGTTCACAAGAAAACGTGTCCCAACGCCTTGAGCTTACAATCTAACTACGCCTACCGAATAATGCAGGCCAAATGGATTGATTCCACCCAAGAAGAATTTGCAACTCAAATAAAATTGTCAGGTATTGATAATTTAGGACTCGTCAATAATATAACCCAAGTTATCTCTTCAAATTTACACGTGGACATGAAAAGTTTACATTTTGAGACCGATGACGGGGTTTTCAATGGAAAAATCAACGTTGTGGTCAACAATAAAACCATGCTGAACAAGGTCATGGATAAGCTTAAAAAAATTAACGGAATCGAGAAGGTTACCAGAGCGTAAATTTTACGTAAATTTACGGCTTAGTTATGAGTGAAAATACAAAACAGACAAATCAGGAAATTGTAAAAAACGTTTTTACGAAATTCCTTGAAGAAAAGGGTCATCGTAAAACTCCTGAACGTTACGCCATACTCCAAGAAATCTACGATAGTGAAGAACATTTTGATATAGAGTCACTCTACATCAAAATGAAAAACAAAAACTATCGTGTAAGCCGGGCAACACTTTACAATACCATTGAAATTTTAATGGAATGTGCTCTGGTACGAAAACATCAATTTGGTCAAAACCAGGCCCATTACGAAAAATCATACTTTGATAAGCAACATGATCATGTTATTTTAACCGATTCTGGTGAGGTAATAGAATTTTGTGATCCGCGAATTCAGTCAATTAAAAAAACAATTGAAGAAGTTTTTGATATTTCCATTTCAAACCATTCACTCTATTTCTACGGAACAAAAAACAAATCAGAAAACTGACTTAACGACATGGCGGTAGATTTACTACTAGGACTCCAATGGGGCGACGAAGGCAAGGGAAAAATTGTTGATGTGTTGACTTCCAACTATAATATAATTGCGCGCTTTCAAGGTGGACCAAATGCAGGACACACGCTTGAATTTGATGGCATTAAACATGTTTTGCGCACCATTCCATCAGGTATTTTCCATAAGGACTCAATTAACGTTATTGGCAACGGCGTTGTTATTGACCCGGTTGTTTTCGTTCAAGAATTAGAGGGTCTCGATAAATTTGAATTGGATTATAAATCAAAACTTATTATTTCGAGAAAGGCGCACGTCATTCTGCCAACCCATAGATTGCTGGATGCAGCCTCTGAAGCTTCAAAAGGAAAGGCTAAAATTGGTTCGACCTTAAAAGGGATTGGCCCAACTTATATGGACAAAACCGGAAGAAACGGGATAAGAATTGGAGATTTGGAACTAGAGGGCTGGAAGGATAAATATCGTGCTTTAGCGAATAAGCATGAAGCCATGATTGGTTTTTATAACGTGGACGTTCAATATAATCTAGCAGAACTTGAAGATGAATTTTTTAGTGCTGTTGAAAGACTAAAAAACTTACAATTTATAGATAGTGAAGAGTACCTAAATCAGGCTCTTAAATCAAATAAGACCATTTTGGCCGAAGGCGCTCAAGGTTCATTATTGGATATAGATTTTGGTACCTACCCTTTTGTCACATCATCCAACACTACTGCCTCGGGAGCATGCACAGGATTGGGCGTTGCACCAAACCGAATTGGAGAGGTATTTGGAATTTTTAAAGCCTACACTACCAGAGTAGGCTCTGGCCCTTTTCCTACTGAACTTTTTGATGATGTAGGCGAGAAAATGGCGAAAATTGGCCATGAATTTGGAGCAGTCACGGGACGTCCAAGACGTTGCGGCTGGTTGGATTTAGTGGCGTTAAGATACGCATGTGAAGTCAATGGCGTTAGCCAATTAAGTATGATGAAGGGAGATGTGCTTTCAGGGTTTAAAACCTTAAAGGTTTGTACTGCCTATAATTATAAAGGTGAAATTATCAAACACCTGCCTTTTAATATTGAGGCCGAAAATGTGACCCCGATTTACACCGAATTTAAGGGATGGCGAGAGGATTTAACCAAAATGGACAATGTTGAGCAATTTCCGAAGGAGTTAAATGACTATATCGCCTTTTTGGAAAAGGAATTGGAAATCCCAATTACTATTGTTTCGGTTGGGCCAGATAGAACACAGACGATACGTCGGAAATAGAACGTTTTAAAATCAAAAAAACAACTTAGCTGTCCATTGCGAGGCACGAAGCAATCTCATGTTTTGTCCCGTTTCGTACTTCTATTTTATTTATAACACTCTTGTTGTATTTGCAGTTTAGATAACATTATCGTAACATTACAAATCACATTCAAACTTCTAAATTGCCTACCCTTCTATGGAAAGCCAAGATATTAAGCCAAGACAGCCGCAAGAAGAAAACATTGTAGAAAATAAAGAATTGAGTCTTCTAGAGGCTTTGATTCCCGTCTTCGCCTTGGTGATTATGCTATTTTACAACGTATTTTTTGTTTATGGTGATGATGCACTTAGCGGAAGTAATCAGTTTATTTTGATTCTCGGAGCTAGTGTTGCCGCAATCGTTGGCTTTTACAATAAGGTTTCCTATAAACAAATGATAGAAGAAGTCGCTGAAAATATTAAATCGACTGCAGGTGCTATTCTAATTCTATTAATGGTTGGCGCTTTGGCTGGAACTTGGCTAATTAGTGGGATTATACCAACGATGATATATTATGGTCTGCAGATTTTGAATCCCACAATATTCCTGGCAGCTTCTGTAATAATTTGCGCAATCATTTCAATCGCAACGGGGAGTTCATGGACCACTTCAGCCACCGTTGGTATCGCACTAATTGGAATTGGTGAGACCTTGGGTATTTCATTAGGAATGACCGCCGGGGCTGTTCTATCAGGTGCCTATTTTGGGGATAAGATGTCGCCTTTAAGCGATACTACCAATCTAGCTCCGGCAATGGCTGGGGCAAAACTATTCTCGCACATCAAATATATGGCATTGACTACGGTACCAACAATAATTGTTGCGCTAGTAGTTTTCATAATAATTGGATTGAATATCGATACAACTGGAACTCCGGATATTTCCGATAAATTGTGTGCCATAGATGGCGCCTTCAATATTTCACCTTGGCTCTTTATTGTTCCCATATTGGTCATTGCGCTCATTATTAAAAAAACACCACCATTAATTGCACTATTGTTAGGAACCCTTCTTGGTGCCATTACCGCAATTATTGCTCAACCGGATATTGTAATGGCAATATCTGGGTCAAATAATCTCACTTTTAATTCGGCCTATAAAGGAGTAATGAATGCAATAACTGTTGAAACGTCAATTGAGACTTCAAGTGCAGACCTGAATGAATTATTTACTTCCGGGGGAATGGATGGCATGTTAGGTACCATTTGGCTAATCATTTGTGCTATGGTATTTGGTGGGGTAATGGATGCCATTGGAGCGCTTTCCAGAATTAGCGCAGCATTGTTAAGTCTAGCTTCATCAACATTTGGACTTTTTGCTAGTACCGTGGCGAGTTGCTTGGCACTAAATGTTACGGCATCTGACCAATATTTGGCTCTCGTAGTTCCAGGAAAGATGTTCAAAAAAGCTTACGAGGATAAGGGTCTAGCTCCAGAAAATCTAAGCCGAACCCTTGAGGATTCTGGTACAGTTACCTCTGTCTTAGTACCTTGGAACACCTGCGGCGCTTATCAGTCGCGTGTTCTTGACGTTCCAGTTGCAGATTATTTCTTCTACGCGATATTCAATTGGCTGAGTCCCTTCATGACGCTTTTATTCGCAGCTTTTTCAATTAAAATCAAGCAGTTGGTGAGAACCTGAATTCTAGATAAAGAATTAACCCAGCTATAAAGTTTCCTGATTGGTTTTCAGAATTTATATTTTAATTTAGTGGATATTAAAATCAATCACCTTCTCTGCAATGCAACACCATATTCTCATAAATATTTGCGCAATTTTCGGCGTGGCGACCGCTGTTGTAATCGTATGTAAATTCCTTAAAATTAGATACATTATCGGTTACCTGATTACGGGAGTGTTGTTAAGTCCAAATACGTCCTCCTATTTTGCAGATATGGCAGAAGTAGAGGTTTATGCTGAAATAGGTATAATTCTGCTCCTATTTACAGTTGGTTTGGAATTTTCGTTTTCAAATCTTAAAAAAATTAAAAACTACGTTCTTGGTGGTGGTAGCGCCCAAGTGTTTTTTACAATTTTCCTTACAGCTGGATTAATTTGGGTTTTAATGCGGCCCTCCTTTCAAGAAAGTGTTTTTTGGGGTTTTCTTTATGCTTTGAGTAGCACGGCGATTGTTGTAAAAACCCTACAGGATAGAAATAAAATTGCAACGCCACACGGTAAGTTTATTTTGGCCATTCTATTATTTCAAGACATTATGATTGTACCGCTAATGTTATTTACACCAATTTTAGCGGGAGCAGGTGAAAATCCGTTTGTTGCTTTTGGATGGCTAATAGGAAAGTTGGTTTTAATGGGTGGTATTTCATATTTGCTGGCAAGATTTGTAATTCCTTATTTTTTAAAAACGGTAATGAGGATTCAAAGTCAGGAAGTTTTTCTGATAGCTACTGTATTTCTGGTTACTGGCATCGCGCTTTTGACAGAAAAGCTAGGATTATCACTCGCCCTTGGTGCATTTATTGCGGGTCTAATTATTGCCGAAACCGATTACAACCATATGGCAATCTCCTGTTTTTTACCATTTAGATATGTGTTTATGAGTTTCTTCTTTATCTCAATGGGTATGCTTCTCAATTATGAAATATTCTTGACTGATTCCCTTTGGATAGTCTTTTGGTTTTTTTTCTCATTATCAGTTAAAGCCTTAGCTGGTGTACTTGCAGCCAGGGTTATGAAAGTAGATTGGAAAACAGCACTTGCAGTTGGGTTTTCAATCGCTCAAATTGGTGAATTTTCTTTCGTGCTCGCACAAAGTGGTCTCGAATATGAATTAATTTCAGCAAATAACTATCAAATATTTTTGGCAGTTTCTATTCTATTGATGTCTCTAACGCCTTTTATTGTCGGTAATGCTGAAAAAATACATCCGTTGTTATTAAAATTGAAAAATGGAAGAAATGCAAAAGCCTAAATTACAGTTATACGGTACTGATTGGTGTACCAAATCATCAGCAATTCGAAATTACCTTCAGTCTAAATGGATTGTTTTTGATGACTATAATGTAGAAACGGATGCTGAAGCTGCTGAACGCATTAAAAAACTATATGACGGTGTTTTAAAATTTCCAACACTAATATATGGAAATGACTTTCTTAAGAACCCTAAAATTCCTGAGCTCAATGAATTTTTGAAAGCTCGTGATATTGCGTTTTAAATTTTATTTAATAATTAAGTCTTGATTCTGTCAAAACATACAAAACAAATATTCTATCCCCATAAATTAATCGGCTAAATAAATTTTAAGCACCTTAGTCAAATCTTCTCAATCTGATAATAAATATTTGTTTTTATTGCAGATTTGACAAATAATCTGGTTTAATTTAATAGTTATTTTCTTA
>JBCCOJ010000067.1:0-14580 GCA_039025415.1 Bacteroidota bacterium
CAGTAACCAAGTTAAAACGCCTCCAACGGCATAGTCGTTGATTAGAAGCATGATGCTAAACGGCACAAATGCAAAAAGAGGTAAAAAATTGAAAAACGATAAAGCCGATTTCCTCAGCACATAATGAACAACCTTACTGCGTTTTACTGGAAGCGTTAGTAAAGGTTTCACGCTCATCACCGGTAGTTTCTGAAAAAAGAACCGAAGAATTATATCCCCAAGTATGTAATAAAACAAAAATGAATTTACAATTACCAAAGGGTCCTGCTCAGGATAAAAATCCTTTAGCATTGGATAAAGTGCAATCCCCATTATTAAGAAACATACAATAAAGTAAAGCGCTAGAAATATCATCAAGATATTAAGAGCAATACTTTTTTGCCAATAGGCCGACCTAAAGTACTGTTTCCACTCTAAGCTAATAAAATGTTTTACCGTCATAGCACCAATAAACTTATTTAATTAATACTTGGCATAATTTTGAGCCATTTGCCCAATTTCCATTCCCCAAGTCTGCCCCAACATCATTGAAGATTGTGATAAAGTAGTCTGTTTAGAAGCTAATTTTTTACCGAGGTCTGTTTTGTAGAATGCAATTAGCTCTGAAATTTCAGCTTCGGTAAACTCTTTCATGTATAGTTCTGCGATTTTTTCATAAAGCCCGTCAAGTGTACCCATGGCCTCTTTCTTATAGGCTTCCTTTTTATCCTCAGGCACATTCAAACCTATTTGGTCTATGGCATTTTCAAAAGCATCTGAAGTGCCAGTGAGCTTAATAAATTCAATTGTTTTTTGCTTGTAGCTTGCCGATTCTTGAGCATTGATAGAAACAGCGCATAAAATTGCAATTGCTAGAATAATCTTTTTCATAAGGTTTGTTTTAATAGTTGTGGTTTTGAGTTATATGTAGTTTAAATTTTTAATTTGTTACAAGATAGCGGTTTTGTATTCAGGATAGGTGTCTTTTAAGAGTTCTTCTGCTTTGTTTGGAAGTAGATGATAGCTGATATAGAATGATATGATTAAAAAAGCTGTTATTCCCGTAAATAACATAATTAAATAAGGGTTTGTCATTTTTTCTTCGATATTTAAAAATTGGGTTGGTAGCTGTGAAAGAAGAATAACACCGAAAGCACCGGCCTGTTTAAATATCATTTCTTCTAACATCCACTTTTTGTCTGATCGTATTTTGCGTTTCTCATAGGTTCTAGTTAGAGCTATACCGCGATAACAAAGCCATATCGAGATTGGAATATAGGTTGCCAAGAAAAAGTACTTCGCATAATTTGATGCAAAACCCAGATAGCAGGCTATCAAAATGAAAAGTGTCGTAAGAAGCTTTGGCCAGCCAAACCATTTGACAAGTTCATTTTTCAAGTACTTAAAATATCTTTTGTTCATGGCCTTTTGACGTTTTTCAACGACTTCCAAAAACCCAAAAACACCAAATTTTTTAAATGATTTATCCCTTGCTTCCTCAAAACTTAGGTTGGGGGATTCTTCCCAAATTTGCTCAATATCGTTAGCGAGATGGTCAACCAATTCTGTTTGTAGGTCGTAGTGTTCTACAAAATGCTCTCTTGTAAATCGGTAAAGTGCTTGTATTTGTTTTGGATTGATTTGCATTTTAAGAAGTAAGTTTGTATACCTTTTTATAATGACTTAGAACCTCTAACGATACCTTAATTAACAAAAAACCCAATAATATTTCGGCAGAAAGTAGAATCGAAACGTAAAGGAGGTCTGGGCTACTTTTAAGATTTTTATGCACTAATATGCCGCATAAATTGAAAAATTGAAAAAAGGCAATGTAAACAAAACCAAGTCTTTCGATTCCAGAAAATCTCCGCAAATTAAATTTATCTACGAGTAAAAAATAGATAATGAACAGGGGTATCAAAGGAAAAAAAGGAGAATAACCAATTATATTTTTTATTGAATCTAATGATAGTTTATCTAACGAGAAATAAATAATACCAAAAAAAGCAATTAATAATAACACAAATGTTCCACTTTTAATTTTTTGCTTAAATTTTGATAAGATGAATCTATCTGCACTCTTAATGAACTGCTTATTTCCCTTCAGGAATCTCGCTTTATTTTCGACCATATAATCTTTAAAAACCTCATAGAATGTAAGGGTTTTAGATTCGGTTAATCTTTCTTCAAGGTCAGAGGCAATATGGTCAATCATTTCCATCCGGATATCTGCATATACGATATCAGAATTTTCTAAATAGGTGTCAATAAACTGTATCTCTTCAGTAGATAATATTCGCTTCATTGTAGACTCCATTTTGGGTTTATCAAAACTTGCATGTTTTTAATATACTCCTGTAGTTCCTTCAGTTTATTTATAGTTTCAGTTTCACCTTTTTCAGTGAGTTTATAATATTTGCG
Organism: Bacteroidota bacterium; assembly: GCA_039025415.1. Taxonomy (GTDB): domain Bacteria; phylum Bacteroidota; class Bacteroidia; order Flavobacteriales; family Flavobacteriaceae; genus Psychroserpens. The sequence continues at coordinate 2,401 of JBCCOJ010000067.1, forward strand.
TAATCTATTATCTACTTTTTGTACTTCAACCTTAAGTAGACCTTCTGCCTCGAGCTTATGCAAAGCAGGATAAAGCGCCCCTTCGGTGATTTTAAGCTCACCTTTTGTTAATTGCCTAACCTTTTGGGTGATTTCGTAACCGTACATCTTGTCGTTTTCATTAAGCAACCTTAAAATAATGGTCACTAAACTACCTTTGTATAATTTGGTATTTGCCATATTCAAAGATACATAAAATTCTTATGTATCTAAATTTTGATGCTTTCATAACCAAGCTAAAGTCTTATTGAATGGACATTTCAGTTTCAATCGCACTTTCTGTTCGACTTTTAAGGTTTCATTTAAATAGAAACCGTTTGCTTCTCATTATTTTTGCAGAAAATTAAAATAATGGCAAATTTCCATAGACTTTCAGTAAAAGATATCACTAGAGAGACCTCAAAAGCTGTCTCCTTGACTTTTGAAGTTCCAACAAATTTGAAAACAGAATTCAAGTTTAAAGCTGGTCAATATATAACCCTCAAGTGCGACATTGATGGCGAAGAGGTTCGTCGTGATTATTCACTTTGTGCAGCACCCCTTGAAAATGAGTTAAAAGTTGCCGTAAAGGAAGTCGAGGATGGTACATTCTCAAAATACGCAAACACTGTTTTGAAACCTGGCGATGATTTAGAGGTTGCACCACCGAACGGAAGATTTATTTTCGACCCTGAAACCAACAAAGGGAACATTGCGCTCTTTGCTGCTGGTAGTGGCATAACTCCTGTTTTAGGTATTTTAAAATGTGCGCTAGAACAAACTGATAAACAGGTTGTATTGATTTATGGAAACAAGTCTCAGAGTGACGCGATGTTCTTGGATGAAATTCTTCAGTTAAGAGGGGACTATAAGGGCCGATTTCACGTGCAACTAGTATTTAGCCAAGAGGATGTTGAGGATGCGGTATTTGGTAGGATTGAAAAAAGTACGGTGAACTTTGCCTTAAAGAATAAATTTAAGAATATCTCGGTGGGAACGTATTACTTATGTGGTCCAGAACCAATGATTCATACGGTAAAGGATGTGCTGGTTGAAAATGGCGCCGACGAATCAGATATTAAATTTGAACTCTTTCAAGTAACCGCGACCGCGGATGACAATACCACCGAAATCGCTAATGGAAATACCGAGGTTACCGTCATTTTGGATGATGAAACCTTTAAATTTCAAATGTCTCAAGAATCATCAATTCTTGATGCAGCCTTAGAAGAGGATATTGATGCACCCTATTCCTGCCAGGGCGGCATTTGCAGTACCTGTTTAGCCAAACTCACCGAAGGTAAAGCGACGATGCGCCAAAATAATATTCTTACCGATAGCGAATTGGAAGAAGGGTTGATCTTAACCTGTCAAGCGCATCCAACTACGCCTAAGATTGTGGTGGATTATGATGATGTGTGAGTCGGTAGTCTGTAGTCGTTGGTCGGTAGACTTTAGACTTTAGACTTTAGATTAGTTGATGAAGATAAAGATTACTCAAGAATTTGCTCGACTTTCAAAACGACCACCTCTGGCGAAATAGTGCGCATTGCTTTGTCGTAACCTTCAGGTAGCTTTTTTCCATAAACCGAAGTTGGTATCTGCGGAAACTGTTTTCTATCGGCTAAAACGGCATTTTTTTCATCCTGATTAAATGGATAGAACCCAGCATATGGGTGCGTGACTCCCCAGAGTGTTATTACGCTAATGCCCAACATCGCGGCAAGGTGACCATTGGCAGAATCCATCGACAGCATCACATCGAGATTTGAAATAACATCGAGTTCATTTTCCAAGACAAACTGATTTGCAAAGTTGATGACTTGCGGTTTGTTTTTGGATAATTTATCCAAGACAATGCCCTCTTCCTTACCAGCACCGAATAAAATGACCTTATGTTTTTCGGCTAAGCAATCAATAACCTGCTCCATTAAATCAACAGGGTACATTTTACCTTTAAAAGCAGCAAATGGTGCGATACCAATCCATTTTTTCGTATCCTTTCCTATATAGTTTAATAGGTCTTTATTGAGAGGTTTTCGTTCTGGGAAGATTGGGGTAGACAGATTGACTGCTAATCCTGCTTTTTTCAAAACATCAGCGTAGCGTTGGTGGGTAGATTTTAATTGCTGAAATTTTACACCCTTAATTAAAGCTTTTTTTTCTTTGCGGCCTTTATCAATCTGAAAGAACGGGATTTTAAAAAAAAAGAAGAAAAATCTCAGGATATTACTGCGTAGGACATTATGAAAGTCGGCAACAACATCTAGATTTTGGGATTTAAGTTCTTTCGCCAGGCGCCACAGTCCCGAAATTCCCCGGTGCTTTCCCTTAAGGTCTGCCTCAAACACAGAAACATGATTTATATCTCTGAAAAGCGGTTTAAAAAACGCTCTAGTCAATACTGTTATTTTCGTACTGGGATGCTGTTGGGTTAAAGCTCTAATCACGGGAACTGACATGGCGACATCGCCCATGGCTGAGAGGCGGATAATTAGAATGTGGGATGGTTTCTTTTTACCCATTAGGAAAGGCTACTCTTAATACAAAGTATTTCTAATATTAAAATCAGATACCAGATACTATTTAAAGATAAATTTAAATCACTTTTTAGTTGCATGACTTAGGGTGTACTCTCGCGGGACGTTTCAGAGCGACAGTAGAATATTGAAATGACTATTTCTGCCCACGTAAAACAGGATTCAGTTCATCGTCATTGTACATTTTCATCTGCTTGTAGACCTTCATATATTTATCGCCATTAGCAATGTCTTTTAAAAGGGTGTCGATTGCGGTTGATAAATCTACGCGCTGTTCTAATAAGATATCTAATTTAGTTTGACAGTTTGCTCTGTGTTCATCTGAAGCATTTTCCCTGGTCGCCTCTTCGTGCATGTGATAGATTTTGAGTGCCAAAATAGATAATCGGTCAATACCCCATGCAGGACTTTCGGTATTGATGGTGGCATCACTTTTAGGGGAGATATCTTTATATTTTTCAAGAAAATAGCTGTCAATATATTCAACCATATCAGTTCGGTCTTGATTTGAGGCATCGATTTGACGTTTTAGTTTAAGAGCTGCAACCGGGTCAATCTGAGGGTCTCTAATAATGTCCTCATAGTGCCATTGTACGGTATCAATCCAACATTTTCGATATAATAAATGCTCGATGAGGTGGGAATTTTTATCGTATGGATTGGTAAACTCTTGTTCAACCGAATCCTTCACGTGATAATCGGCAATGGCCTTCTTGAATATGTTATTGGCGTTTTCTGAAAACATAAATAAACGATTTAAAGCACAAATATACAGGTAATCCCTAACTTTAATCCCAAAAGTAGATTACTGATGCAAGTCCATGACCTTTCAAAAGAGAATTCAATTTTAAACTCATTTATTGCAGAAATCAGAGATGTGAATATTCAAAATGACCGCATGCGTTTTCGTAGAAACATTGAACGTATTGGAGAGGTTTTAGGATATGAGCTTAGCAAAACCCTTAATTATAAATCAAGAGCCACGGTCACACCACTTGGTGAGAGCGTTAGTTCAATTATTTGCAATAATATTGTGCTTTGCTCTATACTAAGGGCAGGTGTCCCACTTCACAACGGGCTGCTGAATTATTTTGACCAAGCTGAAAATGCTTTTATTTCGGCCTACCGCCATCATAGGGATAATTCGAAGGATTTTGAGATCGTCGTGGATTACTTGGCCTGTCCAGATTTAAACGGAAAAACCTTAATACTCGCAGACCCAATGCTTGCAACAGGACAGTCTATGCTTGCTACATTTGAGGCTTTAAAACCTTATGGTCAACCAGCAGAAGTCCATTTTGTAAGTGTCATTGGAGCCGAACCCGGTGTGAATTTTATTTCAGAACATTTGGGGAAAGACACTCATTTATGGATTGCTTCAATAGATAAAGAATTGAACGAAAAAGGCTATATCGTACCTGGTTTAGGTGATGCAGGTGATTTGGCCTTTGGTCAAAAACTACAAAACTAAAATGACCAATGGTGTTAAGACCAGTAGCCAAAGAAAGCTCTCCTTGAACCAGCGTTCGGAAATTACCTCAATGTAATTGGTAATAATGATTGCTAATGGTGTAAATAAAAACACAAACTCACTGCCATTTTTTTTAGGAGCCAAAACAATAATAGATAAAGCAATAATAGCTGAAATGGCAATTAATTTGAAACTTGGTCGATTACTTTTCATCTTCGATTTAATGTTATTGAGATAGAAGAAAAATGACCATACACCAAAAGAAAGCATTACTGTAGCCCCAATAATAATTCGTTTAGTGTTCAATGAACTAAAATCTAAACTAAAACTTCCTAAAGTACCTAAACCTTCAAAAAGGCTAATATCTAATATTATTCTATACGCAACTGCTATAATAAGTACGGTTAACGCACCTATTGTAGGTATTATGTAATTTTTTATTTCTGTAAAACCGTAAACTAAAAGCGAAGCAAATACTAGAATAAAAAATAGTATTGACCAAAAGTAAAACAAGGAGGCCAGCGTAATCCAAAATGCAGCATCAAACAGCTTTTTTTTAACCTCCCGCTGACTCCTTAAACTTAAGATTCTTCGAGTTGCAAAAATTAAAAATAGGTTTGCAAAAATGATATTGCCATGTGTTACTACATTTGGAAATATGGCCAAGAAAACTAAATATAGAAGTATATTAAAGCTATTCTTCTGTGTGAGTTTATTTTTTGTGACAAAGAAATCAAAAATAAAAACCGATAGTAATAGTGCTAGAAAAACACCTAACTTCTCTAAAAGGGAGGTCGAATAAAGACCATCAGCATTAGCTTGAAATTGCGATGCTACAAAAACAAGAATCAGCATAACAGATAGAATTATGTACTGAATTGGTTTTGATTTATTAAAAAATACCGAAAGCATTAAGTTGAAGTTTAATTTCTCTTGATTGATTAAATTAATTCCCTTCCGAAATACGAAACAAATACTTAATTTTGCAGAGTAAATATAGGATTATACGGTCGATACTTATAATCGGCTTCGAAATATTATCATTATGAAAGATTTTTTCTACGCTATTGAAGATTTTTTTGTCAACGTTGCTTTCGCCCCTTTCGATGCACTTCGTGAAATGGAATTGGATAATTGGTGGACTGCAAACGCCTTAACCTGGGTGTTTATACTAATTGGTATTGCGGCCTTTGCCTACTGGATGAAAGAATTGAAGACCTATAATGACAATAATGAAGAGGACAAGAGCATTACTTCCCACTCTTATTTATAGTCCTTAACATTTCGATAATTTTTTTGTACGGACAGCTAGGACTTTACGCTTAGTTCAAATCAAATCCAATATCCTTTCGGTAGTTCATTTTCTCAAAATGAATTTTCGTAATAGAATCATAGGACTTATTCAAGGCCTCATGATAGGTATCACCATAAGAGGTTATAGCCATAACCCGCCCACCGGAGGTGATGATTTTTTCATTTTCAAGTTTGGCACCAGCATGAAAAACTAGGGATTCGGTAATGTTTTCTACACCGCTTATTTCCTTTCCTTTTTCATAGGATTCTGGATAGCCACCTGAAACTAGCATAACCGTGGTTGCAGCGCGTTCATCTATTTGAATTTCCGTTTCGCTTAAGGTTTGATTCGAAATGGCCTCTAAAACTTCAACCAAGTCGTTTTTTAATCTCGGTAAGACAACCTCGGTTTCAGGGTCGCCCATCCTTACATTATACTCTATAACCTTAGGCTCATCGTCAACCTTAATCAAACCAATAAAAATAAAGCCCTTATAAGGTAAACCGTCATTTTTTAAACCGCGAATTGTTGGTTTAACAATACGATCTTCAATTTTCTGAAGGAATTCGTCATTTGCAAATGGTACTGGTGAAATCGCACCCATGCCGCCCGTATTGAGTCCTGTATCAGCTTCGCCTATTCGTTTATAGTCTTTAGCCGTTGGTAGAATTTTATAATCCTTTCCATCAGTAAGTACAAAACAGCTTAATTCTATCCCATCTAAATACTCCTCAATAACCACTTTAGAACTTGCTGCTCCAAATTTAGAGTCCAAGAGCATGTTTTTAAGTTCGGATTTTGCTTCCTCTAAATTGTTTAAAATCAAGACCCCTTTTCCCGCAGCAAGGCCATCAGCCTTTAAAACGTAGGGCTGCTGTAATGTTTCTAGAAACTTATATCCATCGAGAATAGTATTTGCGTTAAAACTTTGGAAGGCCGCAGTTGGAATATTATGACGCATCATAAATTCTTTTGCGTATTGTTTACTACCCTCTAGTTTTGCCGCTTCTTTTTGTGGACCTATTATCGAAACGTGTTTAAGCTTTTCATCGGCCAAGAAAAAATCATGAATACCTTGAACTAGTGGGTCTTCTGGCCCGACAACAACCATCTTGATTTGGTTTTCGAGAACAATGTTTTTGATAGATTCAAAATCTGTAACAGCAATATCAACATTAGTTGCAATTTCCGCAGTACCTGAATTTCCAGGAGCTACAAATAGCTTATGACACTTTGGACTTTGGGAAATTTTCCAAGCGAAAGTATGTTCTCTACCACCAGAACCTAAGACAAGAATATTCATTTTTATTTACGATTTTGTGCAAAAATAGCGGTTTTAATTACTGGACTTAAGCATTCAACTTGGTTTTTTTATTTACTTTACCAGATATTCAACCGTAAAGAATCAATGAAATTTTTCGACCTTAGTTTAAAACTGAATGGTTTTCCCATTAAAAGGGCAAGAGCTGAACTACAGGAGATTCAGTCGAAAAATGATAGGCATTTCAATGAATTTATCACCAGTAAAAAGCGCGAGATTGTTGAGTTTCATTTAAAAAATAATCCATTTTACCAATCCATGGTTGGGGATTTTAGAACCTTTAATTGGACTGATGTTCCAATAATGACCAAACAGGACTTACAGCAACCTTTGGAAAAACTGTTAACCAAGGGATTTTCAAAGAAGCAAGTCTATGTCAATAAAACATCTGGCTCATCTGGCGACCCCTTCATCTTTGCTAAAGATAAATTCTGTCATGCCATGACTTGGGCAATCATCCAAAATCGCTTTAGTTGGTATAATTTAGATTTTAACAGTTCAAAACAAGCTCGATTTTACGGCATCCCCCTCGAAAAGTCAGGATATTATAAAGAACGTATTAAGGATTATTTCGGAAATAGGTTTCGGTTTTCAATATTTGACTTAGGCGATATGGCCCTAGAAAAGTGTTTGGAGGTTTTTAAAAAAACAGACTTTGATTATATTAATGGCTATACAAGTTCGATTGTACAATTTGCGAAGTTTTTAAATCGAAAATCCATTGTTCTTAAACAGGTCTGCCCATCTCTTAAGGTCTGCATTGTTACTTCAGAAATGTTATTTGAAGACGACAAGCGTTTAATGGAAATTCAATTTGGGGTTCCGGTTGTTAACGAATATGGCGCATCTGAACTGGATTTGATTGCCTTCCAAAATCCAAATGGCGAATGGCAAGTAAACAGCGAAACATTGTATGTTGAGGTGGTTGACAAAAATGGTGCTATTCTGCCCCATGGAGAAGAAGGCAGGCTAGTTATCACTTCCCTATACAATAAGGCGCATCCATTTATACGTTACGATATTGGAGACATTGGTAGTTTATCTCCAACAGGCTCAATAAAAAAGCCAATCTTAAAAAAACTTACGGGTAGAACTAACGATGTTGTTCATTTGCCTAGCGGAAAGAAAGCGGCTGGTCTTACATTTTATTACATAACCAAAAGTGTGATTGAAAATGACGGAAACGTAAAGGAATTTGTAATTGAACAGTATGAGAAAAGTCTATTTAAGATAACCTATGCAAGTGCAAAACCACTTTCTGAAACAAAGGAAAATACGGTAAAGAATGCGCTTGAGCGTTATTTGGAAACTGGGCTGACCGTAGAATTTGAGCAAATGGATAAATTGAAACGTTCAAAAAGCGGAAAATTAAGGCAATTTACCTCTCACCTTCAATTACAGGATTAATGAAAGAAGTTCTGGTTATTACGAGTTACTTTCCGCCGGAGACAGGTGCCGCTTCAAATAGGATTTTTCATTTAGCTGAAGGTTTGAATGATTTGGATTATAAGGTTTCAGTAATTACACCCCTGCCTAACTATCCAACGGGACAAATTTTTAAAGGCTACAAAGGCAAGTTTAAAGCTGTTGAAAAGGTGAACGGGGTTACTATTAATCGTCTTTGGATTTATGCCAGCAATTCTAAAAATAAAGTTTTGCGTCTTTTAGCGATGCTATCTTACAGCTTTAGTTTAATATGGTTTTTTACTCGTAATAGATTACCCAGAACCATTATCTTACAATCCCCACCACTGTTGGTTGCGTTTACCAGTATGTTTTTTCTTAGCTCAAAAAAACATAAATTGATATTAAACGTAAGCGATTTATGGCCAATAGCAGGATTGGAACTTGGTGCTTTAAAAAAAAATTGGAGCTATCGTCTTTTGGAGCGTATTGAGCGATTCAATTACAAAAAGGCAGATTTGGTATTGGGACAAAGTGAAGAGATTTTACATCACGTTAAGTCACTATTTCCCGAAAAGGAAACATTACTATATCGAAATTATCCAGATTTCATACCTTCACAAATCAAGGCACATCAGAATAAGAGTCAAAGGCTAACCATTGTTTATGCTGGATTATTAGGCATCGCCCAAGGTATCTTAAAGCTTTGTAAAGCACTGGATTTTAACGATTTTGAATTCCACATTTACGGGGCAGGTGCCGAACAGTCAAAAATTGAAGCTTTTATATTAAATAACCCAGATTTACCCATATTTTATCACGGTCAAGTGTCCCGTGATGTGCTCCATGAAAAGCTACTTGACTATGATGTGGCCATTATTCCTTTATTGAATCGCATATACGGCTCAGTGCCCTCAAAGATTTTTGAATATGCGAAACTTGGTTTGCCTATGTTGTATTTTGGCGGTGGAGAAGGGGAGTTTATTATAAAGAATTATAACTTGGGATGGATAGCCGAGGCAGGAAACTACGAGGCACTCAATCAGGTAATTTCAGAAATAAAAGGTAGTTTTATTTCAAATGATTTAAGAACGGAAATTCAAAAAACGGCTATTGAACATTTCGATTTCAAAAAACAGCTCTCCCAACTAAAACCATTACTTTAACTGTATCAATAAGCCTTATCATCTCCTTTAATGGCGTGCATAAAGGTTCGGGTAATAATTTTAAGGTCAAGTAAAATTGACCAGTTTTCAATATAGAAAATATCATAGCGTACACGGCCTATAATGTCTTTATCGCTTTCTATTTCGCCTCTAAAACCGCTAATTTGAGCAAGACCAGTTATGCCAGGCTTTACAAAGTGGCGCACCATGAACTTATCAATTTTTTTAGCATAGATACTCGTATGGCTCACCATATGTGGACGTGGCCCTACTACAGACATGTCCCCGAATAATACGTTAAAGAACTGAGGTAGCTCATCGATACTGGTTTTTCTAATAAACTTTCCAACCTTGGTAATGCGTTGATCCCCTCTTGTGGCTTGGTACAAATGTGCATCTTGATTTGGGGTCATTGAACGAAACTTATAGCAGTCAAATTCTTTGTAGTTAAAACCATTGCGCGACTGTTTGAAAAATACGGGTCCTTTAGATTCCAGTTTAATCAAGATGGCGATTAGCGGAGTGAGCCAAGACAGTATAAAAATGATAATCAAACTTGAGAATAAAATGTCAAAACCTCGTTTTAGCAAGGTATTGAAAGATTCTTCCAGCGGGATATTACGCATGGAGAGAATCGGGATATAATCGTAGTATTCGTATTTCAGTTTTTTGGAATAAATCTCTTTGTTATCTGGGAGAAACTTCAGGATTTTAAGGTTATTATCGGCAAAATCAACAACTTCACTAATCTGTAAATTACTGAGTTCTGATATGGAACAGTAAATTTCATCAACTTCATTATCAAGGATAAAACGAAAACACTCGTTGAGATTTAGTAGCCGTTTTTCTCTAAAACTAAAGGTTTTGGTGTGCACGTAACCATATTCGGGTTTGTTGTTAAAGAACCTTTCAAGATCGGTCGTTTTCTTGTTTCTTCCTAGAATTACCGTACGGCGGTAGTTTCCACCAAAGCTCACACGATACTTTTGGAGCAAGTAGTAAATCGCAAATTTGAAAAATGTGATGCCCAGAAACGACACCAGAATGTATTTGAGAATGGTGTAAGGATGGATTTTCAATTCTTGATAAAATCCTGAGAACGCAAACAGCACCAAAGAAAAGAGCACTAATTGACTGAATATGAGCGATATTATTTTTACCTCTCTAGTAAATCTATAGACTTCATAAAATTTTGAATACAATGAGAGTATTACCCAAGATAAAGAAACGAATGACAAGAATAGTAACGTATCCACTTCTTTAAAAAAGTAGAATATTGCAAACCCGTTTAGCAGGCCCAAATCAATGACATATGAAATAGGTCTGAGGTATCCTGAATAGCGGCCTTGTTGGTGCGTTGTCAATTATTTTCTTGCGTTAAGCCTTACCAATTTATCCGGTAAAAAGAAAGCGCTATTTCAAAAATAAGTATAGTGTGGAAATATCCTAATTTATCAAGCGATAAATCATTTTTTGATTCTTTTGAACTTTTCTCTGATTACCAGCGCTATAAATTTCGAGTTGCCGATCAAATAGCGCTTCCACATACGTTTTGGCTCCTGCAAAAATCTATAGAACCATTCCAGACCAGACTTCTGCATCCACATTGGGGCTCTTTTTACCTTACCTGCCACTACGTCAAAGCTGCCTCCAACCCCCATTATAAAATTTACATTTTTAAGGAGTGACCTGTTGTGATATAAAAAATTTTCCTTCGTTGGGGAGCTTATTGCTACAAAAAGAATATTGGCCATACTGTCTGAAATTTCTTTAGCGATACTCGGCTCTTCATCTTTTGTGAAATAACCATTTCTATAGCCTGCAATAATACGCGGCGAGTATAATTGAGAATAAGTGTCAACAACTTTTTTGACCACATTTTCTGTAGCGCCTAGAAAATAAATATTATAACCTTTATTATGGGCAAGCTCAACTAACTTACCCATTAGGTCTATACCAGCAACTCTCTCTTTAAGGGGCTTGCCTAGAATATGCGATGCCCAAACTACGGCCTGTCCATCTGCATTTACAATATCACTTTCATTAACGCTCTTACGAAGTTGTAAATCAGTTTGCATAGAAACTATCTTACCCGCATTTACTACCGTATGATGAATTTGGGACTTATCATTTATGCAAGAATCCACGAGACTTAAGGTTTCTTGCATTGAGTAGTTGTCTATTTTAGTATTTAGTAAATGCATAAGGATTTTTCGGGATGCTGCTTTTTATAATGGACCATAGGCAAAATAACAACAAAGGAAAAAATTAGAAAAATAAAACTGTTCAAAGCAAAATTAAGGATGCTCGCAATCAAGAAAATAAATATCAGAAAAAAAATTTTTCTGAGCGCTTTAAACTCAATTAGGAAAACTATGAAAATTAGCGCCAAATAAACTAAACCCTGCAGTAATCCCAATTCTATAAAAAGATGAGGATAATAAGTGTCTGTTGTGGCAAACTGTCTACCATGCCAGTTAAAATCTATTTTTTGATAGTATGTTGATTCGTAACGTCTTGACGCAGGTCCACCAAAAACACCTACACCCTCTGCATAGAACACTCCGTTATCAGTAATATGTCGTTTTAATGCTTTATAGGCCTCAGGTCTTGGTGATTTAGGCTCTAAGAAAAATCGACTATATTTTTCTTGTAAACTGTCAGAAATTTTAACTCTTAAATCTTGACTTGAAACGAACGCCAATGAACACAAAACTATCATTAGACCTATACTTTTGAACTCCTTCAAATAGAATAATAATAGGCCAAAAAGTATAATAAACTTAAAAGACAGGCTTAAGATTAAAAAAAAGCTGAAAAAGTAGGCGTATTTTCGATTGTAAAATTGATAACAGAAATAAAAAGAAATAAGGTTCAAAAAACCAAAAAAATCAAATGACTGTGTAATACCTCCAGCTCGTATTAGACCATTTACGGTATTGGTGCCATTTCCTAGTGAATAATAA
>JBCCOJ010000068.1:0-14449 GCA_039025415.1 Bacteroidota bacterium
AATGACCATTCGGGGGCTTTTTGAGTTCACCAATTTTGATCCCATTCCCATAGCAGAGGTAGAACCTTGGACAGTGATTGTAAAACGTTTTAAGACTGGCGCTATGTCTTACGGGTCTATTTCAAAAGAAGCCCATGAGAATTTAGCGATTGCTATGAACCGTATCGGTGGAAAGAGTAATTCTGGAGAAGGTGGTGAAGATGAAGAGCGCTTTTATAAACACAGTAATGGGGATTGGAAAAATTCGGCCATCAAGCAAGTGGCTTCCGGGCGTTTTGGGGTAACCTCCAATTATTTGACTAATGCTTCGGAAATCCAGATTAAAATGGCGCAAGGCGCTAAACCCGGTGAGGGCGGCCAATTACCAGGCCCAAAGGTCAATCCCGATATCGCAAAGACGAGAAATTCAACACCCTACGTCGGTTTAATTTCACCACCACCGCACCATGATATTTATTCCATCGAAGATTTATCGCAATTGATTTACGATTTAAAGTGTGCCAATCGTGAGGCACGGATTAACGTTAAGCTTGTTTCCGAAGTTGGTGTTGGCACTGTCGCTGCAGGAGTTGCCAAAGCAAAGGGCGATGTGATTTTAATTTCCGGTCATGACGGTGGTACTGGGGCTTCGCCACTGACCTCACTTAAGCACGCTGGTCTGCCCTGGGAACTAGGGCTTGCAGAGGCACAACAGACCTTGGTCATGAACGATTTAAGAAACCGCGTGGTCTTGGAGTGTGATGGCCAAATGAAAACAGGCCGGGATGTAGCCATTGCCTGTTTGTTGGGTGCAGAAGAATTCGGTTTTGCCACAGCACCCCTAGTGGCATCTGGCTGTATCATGATGCGGGTATGCCATCTCAATACCTGTCCAGTCGGGATTGCTACCCAAAACCCAGATTTACGTAAAAAATTTAAAGGAAAACCGGAGCATGTTGTGAACTTTATGTATTTCGTGGCGCAGGAATTGCGTGCAATTATGGCTAAGCTCGGTTTCAAAACCGTTGACGAAATGGTTGGCCAGGTACATAAACTCAATCGTAATAAAACCATCGAGCACTACAAGGCTTTGGGCTTGGATTTATCTCCAATTTTGCATCAGGTTGAGGTTTCCGAAGATACCATACTCCGTAATACTGATATGCAAGACCATGATTTGGAAAAGGCCTTGGACTTTAAGATAATCCGTTTGGCCCATCCGGCTTTATTTAGAAAAGAAAAAACCGTCTTAGAATCTAAAATCACAAACCAAGACAGAGCTTTTGGTGCCATTCTAAGTAATGAAATATCTAAGATTTATGGGGCGAAAGGCCTTCCTGAGAATACATTGAAGATAGGTTTTACGGGGTCTGCAGGTCAAAGTTTCGGGGCATTTGCAACTAGGGGCTTAACCTTGGCGATTAACGGAAATGCAAATGATTATTTTGGCAAAGGGCTTTCCGGAGCGAAACTGTCGGTGCAGGTACCAGAAGAGGCCACCATTATTCCGGAGGAAAATATTATAATTGGCAATGTTGCGCTTTATGGTGCAACTTCTGGCGAGGCCTATATCAACGGAAAGGCGGGGGAAAGATTCTGCGTTAGAAATTCGGGAGCAAGGGCCGTGGTTGAGGGTATTGGTGATCATGGTTGTGAGTACATGACCGGAGGGATTGCTGTAATTCTTGGGGAAGTCGGGCGTAATTTCGGCGCGGGAATGAGCGGCGGAATTGCCTACGTGTATGATGCAAACGGCACATTCAAAAGCAACTGTAACTCAGAGGGATTGAATTTAGACCCCGTTGAAATCCCTAAAGACATTTCGCAATTAAAAGAATTGGTCGAAAACCATTACAACGCTACACTTAGTCCACTTGCCCAAAGACTCTTGGAAAATTGGCAACGTGAAATCCCGAAATTCATTAAGGTGTTGCCTGAGGAATATCGACAAGCATTGATTCGTTTGGAAGAAGAGCGGGTTGAGGTTTGAGTTTCGAGTTATGAATTTAGATTTTAGAGTTACGAGTTACGAGTTACGAGTTACGAGTTATAAGTTAGATTTATGTTTGAATTTGATGATTTAGAAGACCGACGACGGAAGACCGAGGACGAATGACGACAGAATAAAGACATTGCGAGAAAGAAAATGCAATGACAAGATTTGAATAACTGGACTGTCCCCTTGAGGGGACTTTAGGGGTGTTATTAAATAAAAGGCCAATCAAAAAATTCAATTGAACATCGAAGATAAGAATGAAAACTATCGATGTCATTGCGAAGGAGGCACGACTGAAGCAATCTCATAAAAAAAAGAAATTATAAATTAGAGATTAGAAATTAGACGAGATGGGAAACTCCAAGACTAAAAATTTACAGACTTTATTCTTAGTGAAATCAACCTAAACCAAATCAATCAATAGTAAATCAAGTCTAAACTCTAACATCTAACCTCTCATTTCTTAAATTTCAAACCAAAAGCAAACAGTAAAATCCCGCCATTAGGGAAATAAACATAGAACATTGGGAAAAACCACAGGATTTTTAGAATATAAACGCGTCGATGAACCCTATGTCGAAGTAGAGCAACGCGTAAAAAATTACAAGGAATTTACGATTCCGCTAAAAGAGCAAAAACTGAAAGACCAAGGGGCGCGTTGCATGGACTGTGGTATCCCATTTTGTCATAGTGGCTGCCCATTGGGTAACTTAATTCCTGAATTTAACGATAAGGTTTACAAGGGCCGTTGGCAAGAGGCGGCAGAACTATTGCATGCTACTAATAATTTCCCTGAATTTACTGGGCGTTTGTGTCCGGCGCCTTGCGAGGAGGCTTGCGTACTCGGTATTAATGAAGACCCAGTTTCTATAGAAAATATTGAAAAGAATATTGCTGAAAAAGCTTTTGAATCTGGTTGGATTGTTGCTAAACCGCCAATGAATAGAACAAATATAAAAGTAGCAATTATTGGTTCAGGACCTGCTGGATTGGCCGCGGCGCAGCAATTGAATCGAGCTGGGCATCATATAACCGTCTTTGAACGTGATGAGAAAATAGGCGGATTGCTACGCTATGGCATCCCCGATTTCAAAATGGAAAAGCACATCATTGACCGTCGATTGGATATTCTAAAAGCGGAAGGTATTTCTTTTAAAACTAATGCTGAAGTGGGAAAAAACATAAGCGTGGAAACCATAAAGGCCGATTATGATGCAGTGGTTTTATGCGGTGGTGCATCGGTTAGAAGAAACATCCCCATCAAGGGAAATCATTTAAAAGGCATCCATCAGGCCATGGATTTCTTAAAGCTAAGCAATCAATATGTTGATCGACTTATCAATTTTGATAAGGTTATTTCCGCTAAGGATAAAAAGGTAATCGTGATTGGCGGTGGGGATACAGGTTCAGATTGTATCGGGACTTGTAATCGCCATGGCGCAAAATCGGTCATTAACTTTGAGATTTTAGCAAAACCAACCCAAGGCCGACTGGCCCATCAACCTTGGCCCTATTGGCCGATGCGTTTAAAAACGACATCATCCCATCAGGAGGGTGTTGAGCGGTTTTTCAGCGTAAGCACAAAAGAATTTATCGGGGACAAAAACGGAAATCTTAAGGGTTTAAAAACAGTTGAGGTGGAATGGATTTTTAAGAAGGGGGAACGCCCCGAACTTCGTGAATTACCAAATACCGAAAAGTACTGGGAATGTGATATGGTGCTTTTGGCACTAGGCTTTACCGGTGCCGAAAAAACTCTAGCAGAACAATTTGGCCTTGAAATGGATTTTAGAACGAACATAAAAGCCACCACCAAAGACTACACAACAAATATCAAAGGTATATTTGTTGCTGGTGATATGCGGCGCGGTCAGTCTCTAATTGTTTGGGCAATTTCTGAGGGTCGTGAGGCCGCTTACCACGTTGATGAATTTTTGATGGGAAAATCAAACCTACCTCGAAAGGAAGAGGGCGATTTACCTAGGATATAAATCAAATCTAGTTTTATAGGGTTTAAACCTTTTAACCAGAAGTTTGAACATCATAATAAATTAAATCTAAGCAATTCATTTTCAATACTATGAAATTAATTCTATGAACTTGGATTTAAAGGGTTCCCATTTATTTACTTACGCTTAGTTGGTAAAATCCTACATTCGTTAATTAACAATGTTTCTTTCAGGATTTTATAATGAATCAACTCAATAAATACAGTAAGACAGTAACCCAAGATGAAACCCAACCCGCAGCTCAAGCTATGCTACATGGTATTGGTTTGACTAAAGAGGATTTCAATAAACCAATTGTGGGTATTGCAAGTACGGGTTACGAAGGCAACCCCTGTAATATGCATTTAAATGATTTGGCCAAACTGGTCAAAGAAGGAACAAAAAATGAGGATGTAGTCGGGTTGATTTTCAATACCATTGGTGTTAGTGATGGTATTTCTATGGGAACTCCGGGGATGCGTTATTCACTTCCATCTCGGGATATTATTGCAGACAGCATGGAAACTGTGGTACAAGCTATGAGTTACGATGGTTTGGTTACAGTTGTTGGCTGTGATAAGAACATGCCGGGGGCATTAATGGCGATGATCAGATTAAATCGTCCTTCAATTTTGGTATATGGTGGTACAATTGATTCTGGTTGTCATGCTGGTAAAAAATTAGATGTTGTTTCAGCCTTCGAAGCATGGGGTAGCAAGGTAGCTGGTACTATGGACGAAGCTGAATATCAAAGTATCGTAGAGAAGGCAGTCCCCGGGGCGGGTGCTTGTGGGGGTATGTATACCGCAAATACAATGGCTTCATCAAT
Source organism: Bacteroidota bacterium (assembly GCA_039025415.1). Lineage (GTDB taxonomy): Bacteria > Bacteroidota > Bacteroidia > Flavobacteriales > Flavobacteriaceae > Psychroserpens. The sequence goes on from JBCCOJ010000068.1 coordinate 4,793, forward strand.
TGAGGCGCTGGGCATGACGCTACCATTCAATTCTTCTAATCCTGCGCTTAGCGAAGCGAAAAAACTAGAATCAGTTAAGGCAGGTGAGGCGTTGAGATTATTGTTGGAAAAGGACATTAAGCCTTCTGATATTATCACTAAAAAATCACTTGAGAATGCGGTTAGATTGGTTACTATACTTGGCGGTTCGACTAATGCCGTCTTGCATTATCTAGCAATAGCAAGAGCCGCACAAATCGATTTTACTTTAGAAGACTTTCAGAGAATTAGTGACAGCACGCCTTTTATTGCCGATTTGAAACCTAGTGGGAAGTACCTTATGGAAGATGTTCATGACGTTGGAGGGATTCCCGCGGTGATGAAGTATTTGCTTAAAAAAGGATTGCTACATGGCGATTGCTTAACGGTTACCGGAAAAACGATTGCCCAAAACTTGTTGGATGTTCCAGATTTAAAAGAAGGCCAAGAAGTTATAAAGACCATTGAAAATCCAATTAAGATATCTGGCCACCTTAGAATGCTCTACGGAAATTTAGCCACGCAAGGGAGTGTAGCGAAAATCACCGGAAAAGAAGGATTACGATTTGAAGGTATAGCCAAGGTATTTGAAGGTGAATATGATGCCAATGAAGGTATTAGTAAGGGTATAGTCCAAAAGGGAGACGTTGTTGTTATTCGTTATGAAGGTCCAAAGGGCGGCCCGGGAATGCCTGAGATGCTTAAACCGACTTCAGCTATTATGGGTGCTGGACTCGGTAAGGATGTAGCACTTATAACTGACGGAAGATTCTCAGGAGGAACCCACGGATTTGTTGTAGGTCATATTACTCCCGAAGCCCAAGATGGCGGTAATATCGCCCTAGTTGAAAACGGTGACATCATAACCATTGATGCTGAAACTAATAGCATTTCAGTTGAGGTTTCCGATTCAGAATTACAAGAGCGAAGAAAAAACTGGAAAGCACCAGACTTGAAGTTCAAACGAGGTGTGCTCTATAAATACGCCAAAACGGTATCCCCGGCCTCAAAAGGTTGTGTAACGGATGAATTTTGATTTGAGAAATTAAAAATTAGATATTAGAGATGAGACATTAGCTTTACTAGACAGAGGTTAGACTTATAGACAGGATATTAGCAAGAACGTTCAACTCAATTTTCGCGATTTATCAATATTTACGTTGGCATTGAGTCTAATTTCTAACCTCTTATCTCTAATTTCTTAAAAGAGAATACATGGAAGTAAAAACAAAAACAAAAGATATCGAAAAGTCTTTACACAAAAGTAATCCAGCAAAAGTTCCCCCCTCTGAAGGGTCAGGGAAGCTTATCTCAGGTAGTGAGGCCATTATACAATGTTTGCTTGCTGAGGGTGTGGATATTATCTATGGCTACCCAGGTGGGGCAATCATGCCCGTTTATGACGAGCTTTACAAGTATCAGGATAAAATACATCACGTACTATGCCGTCACGAACAAGGCGCTACCCATGCTGCTCAAGGTTTTGCTAGGATTTCAGGCAAGGTTGGTGTTGCCATAGCAACTTCAGGACCTGGTGCAACAAATTTAATTACTGGCATTGCCGACGCGCAGATTGACTCAACACCCATGGTCTGTATAACAGGTCAGGTTGGCTCTCATTTGTTGGGAACTGATGCATTTCAGGAAACCGATATTGTTGGTATTTCAACCCCAATAACCAAGTGGAATCATCAAATTACCCGGGCCAGCGAAATACCAGAGGTTTTCGCTAAGGCATTTTACATAGCCAAAAGCGGCAGACCCGGTCCAGTCTTAATTGACATTACCAAAGATGCGCAATTTGAGCAATTTGATTTCAAATACGAAAAATGTAACAACGTTAGAAGCTACAAGCCTGTCCCTAAGGTTAATCAAACAGATTTAAAAGCTGCGGCAGAATTAATTAATAATGCAAAAAGGCCGCTAGTGGTTTGGGGCCAAGGTATAATATTAGGTAAGGCCGAAGATGAATTTAAAGCAGTAATTGAAAAGGCTGGATTACCTTCTTCTTGGACCATTCTTGGCGCTTCTGCAATTCCTACATCACATCCATTAAACGTTGGAATGGTTGGAATGCACGGAAATTATGGCCCCAACGTTTTAACAAACGAATGCGATGTGCTAATAGCAATAGGGATGCGTTTTGATGACCGGGTAACCGGAAACCTATCTACTTATGCAAAACAAGCAAAAATCATTCATTTTGAGATTGACCCTGCCGAAGTTGATAAAAACGTCAAGACAGATGTAGCTGTTCTAGGTGACGCTAAGGAAAGCTTACAACAGTTGTTGCCACTTTTAAAATCAAATTCACATCAAGATTGGCATCAGAAATTCAAGGATTTGTATAAGATTGAATTTGAAAAGGTCATTAAAGCCGACTTACATCCGACTAAAGTTGGGCTTACCATGGGTGAGGTTTTAAAGGAAATCAATATCCAAACGCAGGGTAAAGCGGCTATTGTTAGTGACGTAGGTCAGCATCAAATGATTGCGTGCCGATATGCCGATTTTAATGTTTCTAAAAGTAACATAACATCAGGTGGTTTAGGAACAATGGGTTTTGCACTTCCGGCAGCAATAGGAGCTAAAATGGCAGCACCAAAACGTGAGGTTGTTGCAATAATTGGTGATGGAGGTTATCAAATGACCATTCAAGAACTAGGTACCATTTTTCAGCTAAATATACCTGTTAAGATTGTAGTGTTGAACAATGAGTTTCTGGGAATGGTTAGGCAGTGGCAGCAATTATTTTTTGACAAACGCTATGCCGCAACTGAAATGGTTAATCCAGATTTCGTCGCAATTGCCAAAGGCTATCATATTGAAGCTAAAAAAGTGACCGAAAGAAAAGATTTGAAAGCATCGGTGAAGGAAATGATTGATTTTGACGGGCCTTACTTTTTAGAGGTCATGGTCGAAAAGGAAGACAACGTGTTCCCGATGATACCGACTGGTGCGAGTGTTTCGGATATTAGGTTGGAATAATGCATACAGTCACTTCGAGCGGAATCGAGAAGCTTGTTGTCTCGACTCCGCTCGACATGACAGACATTTAATTTTTTAATGGAATTAAATATTTAAGAGTAATCATACAACAGTTTCCTGCTCAAGGCGGGATTACAGAGGCTTATGAGTAAAAATCAATACACCGTCACCATCTACACCGAAAATAATATCGGTTTACTTAATCGTATTTCGGCCATTTTTCAAAGAAGGCACATTAATATTGAAAGTATCAATTCCTCGGTTTCAGAAATAGAACACGTTTCAAAATGGACCATCGTGGTTCAGATTTCCGAGGAACAAATGAAAAAAATAATTGGTCAAATTGAGAAACAGGTAGAAGTCATAAAAGCCTTTTATCATTCAGAAAATGACATTATATACCTAGAATCTTGCATGTTCAAGATTAAATCAGATTTATTATTTGATGAGCGGCAGATTCAAAATATAATAAAGGAAAGCAACGCAAGAATTGTAACTGTTAATAAAGCGTTTTTTGTCATTGAAAAATCTGGTCGTAAGGAAGAAATAGATTTATTGTATAGAGAATTGATTGTATTCGGGATTATGCAATTCACGCGTTCGGGAAGAATCGCGGTTACCAAAGATGAGATGAAAATATCAACGATTTTAAAAGAAGCTTTACAGGATTGAATCTTAAAAGAAGAAATTAGTAATTAGAGATTAGAAAAAGAGAAAATAGAAGATAGAAATAAGAGGTTAGAGATGAGAAATTAGAAATTAGTCAAAGGAAATGATTTTTATGGGTTAGAAACTTGATTGATTGTTATAAAGTTTAATGTAGGTTTAAATGTCGTTCAATTACTATTGAAAATTCGTCTAACGTCTAACGTCTAACGTCTAACGTCTAACACAAAAGCACCAAAAACATCTCAAACCAATAAAATTTCAAACTCAAAACATAAATACACAAAAACAATGTCAAACTACTTCAACACCTTACCATTAAGAGAACAATTAGCACAACTTGGCAAATGCCGGTTTATGGATGCTTCTGAGTTTGAAAACGGAGTAAACGCACTTAAAGGAAAGAAAATCGTAATCGTTGGCTGTGGTGCGCAAGGATTAAATCAAGGTTTGAATATGAGGGATTCTGGCCTAAATATTTCTTATGCCCTTCGCCAAGCGGCAATGGATGAACAAAGGCAATCCTATAAAAATGCGACATCAAATAATTTTGAAGTCGGAACTTATGAAAAATTAATTCCAAGCGCAGATTTGGTGCTTAACCTCACACCAGACAAACAGCACAGTCATGTAATAAAGGCGGTAATGCCTTTAATGAAACAGGGTGCAACCTTAAGTTATTCCCATGGGTTTAATATTGTTGAAGAGGGCACAAAAATTAGGGAAGATTTGACGGTAATTATGGTTGCTCCAAAATGTCCAGGGACTGAGGTGCGAGAAGAATATAAACGCGGTTTTGGGGTGCCAACGCTTATTGCGGTTCATCCCGAAAACAATCCAGAGCAAAAGGGATGGGAGCAAGCAAAAGCATATGCTGTTGCTACCGGTGGCCATAAAGCTGGAGTTTTGGAATCGTCTTTTATAGCTGAGGTAAAGTCAGACCTCATGGGTGAACAAACCATACTTTGCGGCCTATTGCAAACTGGTGCAATACTATCATTTGATAAAATGATTGAAAACGGCATCGAAGCCACTTATGCATCAAAGCTCATTCAGTTTGGTTGGGAAACAATTACCGAAGCACTAAAACACGGTGGTATTATCAATATGATGGATAGATTGAGTAATCCAGCCAAAATTAAGGCATTTCATCTTGCAGAGGAGTTGAAGGTCATTATGCGCCCACTTTTTGAAAAGCACATGGACGATATTATATCGGGAAAATTCTCAAAAACCATGATGGAAGATTGGGCCAATGATGATCGGGATTTATTGAAATGGCGTGCTGAAACAGGCGAAACAGAATTTGAAAAAACTGGCTTGACACCCAAGCATATTTCTGAACAGGACTATTTTGACCAAGGTGTCCTTTTAGTTGCTTTTGTAAAATCAGGTGTGGAACTTGCATTTGAAACTATGGTGAGCGCAGGTATAGTTGAAGATTCTGCCTATTACGAATCTCTGCACGAACTACCACTAATTGCCAACACAATCGCACGGAAAAAATTATTTGAGATGAATCGCGTTATTTCAGATACTGCAGAATACGGTTGTTATTTGTTTGACCATGCGTGTAAGCCATTGCTTAAGGATTTTATGAAATCTATTGATGTTTCCGTTATTGGAAATTCCTTTTCAGACTCAAATGCAGTTGATAATCTTGAATTAATTGAGGTAAATCAAGCCATAAGAAATCACCCAATTGAGGAAGTTGGTAAACGTTTACGTTCTGCGATGACCGCCATGAAAGTAATAAATAATGAAAGTTTCACATCAAAAGCATCTGTTTTAGCCTAATCATTTGTAAACCAATTTACATTTGCCACAAATCAAATCTACATATTATCCAACTCTAAAATCAATTGAGAAGGCCGCAAAAAATTTGGAAGGTATTTCTCAATTGACGCCGTTACAAAAGAATCTGCAATACTCTAAAAAGTACAACTGCAACGTTTTTTTCAAAAGAGAAGACTTGCAGCTAGTAAGGTCTTATAAAATTAGAGGTGCATACAACAAAATGTCTTCCTTAAGCGATGTTGAAGCTCAAAACGGTATTGTATGTGCAAGTGCGGGAAATCATGCTCAAGGAGTGGCATTATCTTGCAAAATATTAAAAATCAATGGTGTTATTTTTATGCCTGCGCCAACACCAAATCAAAAAATAGAGCAGGTCAAGTTTTTTGGAGAGAACTTTATAGAGGTAATTCTTGAAGGGGATACTTACGATGATGCTTATCATGCAGCAGTTATTTATAGCCAGAAATCAAGAAAGACGTTCATAAATCCTTTTAACGATGAAAAAGTCATTGAGGGTCAAGCGACTGTTGGGCTCGAAATTATTGACCAAGCGATAGAGCATCCAATTCATTATGTTTTTGTGCCAGTAGGAGGCGGTGGCCTTTTGGCCGGTTTGTCCTCAGTCTTCAAAGAACTATCGCCTAGAACTAAAATTATAGGGGTCGAGCCGAAAGGTGCGCCATCATTGTCAACCTCAATCAAGAACCAAGTAAATACTGAACTCCGCCAAATTGAAAATTTTGTGGATGGCGCAGCGGTTAAACGTGTTGGTGACCTCAACTTTGAAATTGTAAAGGATAATCTAGATGATGTAATTACGGTTGATGAAGGTCATGTTTGCCAAACAATTTTAGATCTTTATAATAAAGAGGCCATTGTCGTAGAACCAGCAGGTGCAATGAGCATTTCAGCATTAGAGCATTATTCAAAAGAGATTGTTGGAAAAAATGTTGTTTGTATTGTTAGTGGTAGCAATAATGACATCACACGTACTGCTGAAATAAAGGAAAGGGCGTTAATTTATGCAAATCTTAAGCATTACTTTATTGTGAAATTTCCGCAGAGGGCAGGGGCATTGCGACAGTTTGTTGTTGAAATTTTAGGTCCTGATGATATCACCCATTTTGAATACACCAAAAAGACCAATCGGGAAAATGGCGCAGCGGTTGTTGGGATTCAATTAAAAGACACCAAGGACCTGAAACCGTTAATTTCAAAAATGAAAACCCATAATTTCTAAGGTGACTATTTAAATGATAAACCAGACTTGTTCCAATTTTTGGTCTAGAACTTACTATTTTTTGAATTACATTGCCAAAGCAATGGTGAACATAGGAATAAGGATAAACATACCAAAAGGGAATACATGAAAATCGCGATAATAGGAACCGGAAATTTAGGGCTTTCAATAGCAAAAGGAATCTTGTCGGCTGACATTGCCGACAACATGTATCTAACAAAGCGTAAGTTGAGTGAACTTGACGACTTTAAATCCTATGCTAACGTTTCCATTACTTCAGACAATACGGAGGCTATTGTCAATTCTGATGTTTTGATATTCGCCGTTCAACCACATCACATTGAAGCTATTTTGAATTCTCATAGAGAACAGATTACAGAAAAGCATCTCGTGGTTTCCACCATCACCGGATATTCCATCCAACAGATTGAGAATAATCTAAATGCTGGTGTTTCGGTAGTAAGGGCTATGCCAAATACGGCAATTGCAGTTGCAAAAAGCATGACCTGCATCTGTTCTAACGAGACTGGTGAATCTCAACTTAAAACTGTAGAAACCATATTTAATACCCTAGGTACTACACTTGTGATTCCTGAAACCCAAATGCAAGCAGCAACAGTTGTTTGTGCTAGCGGAATTGCCTTTTGGATGCGATTGATTCGTGCCTCGACCCAGGCTGCCATTCAATTGGGATTTGATTCCAAAGAGGCACAGCAATTGGCGATGCATACCTGTGAAGGTGCGGCACAACTCCTAATTTCTACTGGAAATCATCCTGAAGAGGAAATAGACAAGGTAACCACACCAAAAGGCTGTACCATTTCAGGCTTAAATGAAATGGAGCATCGCGGTTTGAGTTCTTCGTTAATAAAAGGCATGGTAGCCTCATTTCAAAAGATTGATGATATCAAGTAAACTAATATCTATTTCATTTAAGCAGTTCTGACCTTTTAATGCCCAGTTTTAAATCTGATTTACAACAAGAGCGAATTCTAGCCGAATACCTAGATGGTGTTTACAGTGCTAAAGGTTGGGACTTTAAAAGAATTACTAATACTGAAAAGCAAAAACAGGGTGTAGATTTAGAAATAAAACATGGCGGTAAGGTTTATTCTATTGATGAAAAAGCACAGCTTCATTATCTTAATTCTGATTTACCGACGTTCACTTTTGAACTATCTTTTTTGGATAGTAAAAATAATCCTAGTGTTGGTTGGCTCTTGGATGACAAGAAAAAAACCGATTATTTTTTCTTGATTACCTCAATTCAAACATTTGATAAAAAAGAAAGACTGGATTCTGTTTTAGATATTTCTTCTATAAAAATTACCAGTGTAAACCATAAAAAATTATTGTATCATTTGGACGCGATGGGTTTAGAGAAGGAAATGCTTTTAGAGTACGATTTGATCTTGCGTGATAATCTTAGCTACGGTAAGAATGCAATTGCAGAATTAGACGCTAAAAAGCAAGGTTTGATTTATTTTTCTCAACATCTAAATGAAAGACCAATGAACTTGCAGTTACGACTTCAATTTCTGATTGAAAGCGGTGTAGCCAAATGTCTTTAATTGAAAAAAGCACCTTTTTACAGGTGCTTTAGTCGCTATTAACAATTTATTCATGAAGTTTTTGTCCCTCTTTAAATGATTGTTGATTGGCCTAAATGAATATTGGCAAAATTCATATTGGTGTCGTTGGGGTTATTGATGAAATCTTCTATAAAATCTCCTACTTTTGAAGTTGTGATGTGATTATATTTAGTATTTAAGTCTGGTGTTGTAATATTTAATTTGAGTGATTTTTCAACGCCTTCACGAATCAACTCAGCTTCCTCAAATAGTTCAAAATGTTCTAAAAGCAAAGCAGCGGATAATATGGATGCGATTGGGTTGGCAATGCCTAAATTCTTAGCCTGTGGGTATGAACCGTGAATGGGTTCAAACATCGCGTATTTATTACCAATTGATGCAGATGCCAATAAGCCAATTGAACCACCGATAACACTTGCTTCATCACTTATAATATCTCCGAACATATTTTCAGTGAGAATTACGTCAAACTGATTTGGATTCAAAATCATTTGCATTGCCGCATTGTCCACAAAAAGAAAATCCAATGTAATATTAGGATAAATTTTTGCCACTTCGCCTACAACTTTTCGCCATAGTCTAGATGTTTCAAGCACATTGGCTTTATCAACTAGCGTAACCTTTTGCTTTCGGGTTTGAGCGGCAGTAAATGCCAAATGGGCTATGCGTTCAATTTCCGCTCGTGAATATTCACAAAGATCTGAGGCACTATTACCATCTTCACTTTTGTTTTTCTCTCCGAAATAAATCCCGCCAGTCAATTCTCTATATATGCTAATATCGGTTCCCTTTATGATTTTTCGTCTTAACGGCGATTTTTCTAATAGGCTGTCGTATGCTTTTACGGGTCTAATGTTGGCAAAAAGATTAAGCTCTTTTCTTAATCTGAGTAGGCCTTGTTCTGGTCTCACTTTTGCCGAGGGGTCATTGTCGAACTTTGGATCGCCGATAGCCCCAAAAAGAATGGCATCGGTAGATTTACATAAGTCTAAGGCCTTCTCGGGAAGTGGGTTATTTGACTCTTCAATTGCAATTGCACCTACAGACGCGTATTTAAATTGAAATGTATGGTCGTACATTTGAGAAATCGCCTTTAAGACCTTTACTGCCTGAGCGGTTACTTCTGGACCAATGCCATCACCTGGTAAAACAGCTATTTTTAATTTCATCTTTAGCACCCATAAAAATGGGTGATTTATATTTTAATTATACTATTAGTTTAACGCCCCCTTTGTCAGCGTAGCTGACATTTCCCCCGAAAGGGGAAAAAGTCCGTCTGATTCATTAAAGCAACGTACTCTCAAAAGCCTCAATTTCGGTTTTCTTGCTCAAAAGATAGTCAATATCATCGTAGCC
>JBCCOJ010000069.1:0-14410 GCA_039025415.1 Bacteroidota bacterium
TTATAACAGAAATAAATTCAGTAACCGACAATCCAAATATTTTTATTAAAAATGACGAAATTATTTCTGGAGGCAATTTTCATGGTCAACCTCTTGCTCTTGCTCTTGACTATTTAAAAATAGCCATGGCCGAGTTGGGTAATATTTCAGAACGAAGAACATTTCAATTGGTTTCTGGTTTGCGAGGGTTACCGACATTTTTGGTTGATGACCCTGGGTTAAATTCTGGTTTTATGATACCACAATATACCGCTGCAAGTATAGTATCTGCCAACAAGCAGTTAGCGACTCCGGCGAGTATTGATAGTATAGTTTCAAGTAATGGGCAGGAAGACCATGTTAGTATGGGCGCCAATGCCGCTGTTCAAGCTTTACAACTTGTTGAAAACGTGAAACGAATACTGGCCATTGAGCTTTTAAATGCGTCCCAGGCCATGTACTTTAGGCTGCCCCTTAAATCTTCGGAAATTTTAGAAGGTGTCTTAAAAGCTTATAGAACAGAAATAAGTTTCTTCAAAGAAGATATGGTATTGCATGAATTTATCGATAAATCAATACGCTTCTTAGAAGACATCCAAATCGATAATGAATTGATATTTTCTTGAATCGTGATTACTGCTATTAAGCAATAGGACAGCGAATCACAGCTTCAAATTCAATTCATTTATTTTCACTTATAACTTTCACAATCCAGTTTTCCGCTTCTTCCATAGTGTCAAAAATGGCGAAGGGTTTCTTGATGAAGAGACTTTCAATTTCAGCTGCGGTCTTGGCCATAAAATTTAATGATACCACACAAAAACCAGCAAGATTTTTAATTTTTGAGGTTGGTTCGTAAACCTTTGGGTCTACTGCATAAGAATTTACGCGATGGGTTACGTAAACAAATGGCTTGACAGGAAATAAGGATTTGGAGAGGTTTATTAGTTGCTGTGTTTTGGGCATATCTATGGTTTCCCCCTCATCAACAATTACCACCATGTAATTTTGAAAAACCTCTACTTTACAAAAGGCCAATTTTAAAATCTCTGTCATGACCTTAAAGATAGCCTATGTAAATGAAATAAAAAAGCCTTTCAAACACTGAAAGGCTTTGTCATTACTTAAGTTTATGATTATGAACTTGTTTTTTCTTCAGATTTTTCAATAGAAACTATTAATTCATCTTTATCAGAATCCAAATCCATCAAAATACTATCACCTTCGTGCAATTTGGCATTAATGATTTCTTCTGCCAAAGCGTCCTCAACATATTTTTGAATTGCTCGCTTTAGAGGTCTTGCACCATATTGCTTGTCGAACCCTTTTTCTGCAATATATTCTTTCGCTTTGTCAGTAAGATTAAGCTCATAGCCTAAATCCTTAATTCTAATCACTAGATGTTCTAGTTCAATATCAATGATTTTGTTGATATCTTCTTTTTCAAGTGCATTGAAAACCATGACATCATCAATTCGATTCAAAAATTCTGGAGCAAAAGCCTTTTTGAGCGCATTTTCAATTACGCTTCTTGCATTGTCATCTGCTTGAGCCATTTTTGCTGCAGTGCCAAAACCAACACCTTGACCAAAATCCTTGAGTTTTCTAGCCCCAATATTTGAGGTCATAATGATAATGGTATTTCTAAAATCAATTTTTCTACCTAAGCTATCAGTAAGGTATCCATCATCCAGTACCTGCAAGAGCATATTGAATACATCGGGATGCGCTTTCTCGATTTCATCCAAGAGAATAACTGCGTAGGGTTTGCGTCTAACTTTCTCGGTTAATTGACCACCTTCTTCGTAACCTACATATCCTGGAGGTGCTCCAATGAGCCTGGAAATTGCAAATTTTTCCATGTATTCGCTCATATCGATTCTTACCAAAGCGTCTTCACTATCAAATAGTTCTCTTGCCAAAACCTTGGCAAGTTGTGTTTTACCAACACCAGTTTGCCCCAAGAAAATAAATGAACCAATTGGCTTATTTGGATCCTTTAAGCCAGCTCGATTACGCTGTATCGCCTTGACTACTTTTGCAACCGCATTATCTTGACCAATTACCTTACCTTTTATAAGTTCTGGCAACTGGGCCAACTTATTGCTTTCGGTTTGGGCAATTTTATTTACAGGTATTCCAGTCATCATGGATACCACATCTGCTACGTTTTCTTCGGTTACAATTTCACGATGTTGTTTGGTTTCTTCTTCCCATTTTTCTTGTGCTATAGCCAAATCTTTTTCCAATCGTTTTTCGTCATCTCGCAGTTTAGCGGCCTCTTCATACTTCTGCTTTTTAACGACCTTATTTTTAGTTTCCTTAACTTCCTCTAATTTATTTTCTAGTTCTAGTATCTGTTTGGGAACTTCGATATTGGTTATATGTACGCGCGAACCTGCCTCATCGAGAGCGTCAATGGCCTTGTCTGGTAAAAATCGCTCGGTCATATATCTATTGGTCAATTTTACACAGGCCTCAATGGCCTCAGGCGTATAGTCAACATTGTGATGTTCTTCGTATTTACCTTTGATATTATTCAATATTTCTACGGTCTCCTCAACCGATGTCGGCTCGATAATCACTTTTTGGAAACGTCTTTCAAGAGCTCCGTCCTTTTCAATATACTGTCGGTATTCATCAAGCGTTGTAGCGCCAATGCATTGTATCTCACCTCTAGCTAAGGCAGGTTTGAACATGTTTGACGCATCCAGGCTACCAGTTGCTCCACCGGCACCAACAATGGTATGAATTTCATCAATGAAAAGAATGATGTCGTCATTTTTCTCCAATTCATTCATGACGGCTTTCATTCGCTCTTCAAATTGTCCTCTGTATTTTGTGCCTGCCACTAGACTGGCAAGATCGAGCGTAACAACTCTTTTGTTAAAAAGAATTCTAGATACTTTCCGTTTAACAATTCTAAGTGCTAAACCTTCGGCAATGGCAGATTTACCAACCCCTGGTTCTCCAATAAGAAGAGGATTGTTCTTTTTTCTTCGGCTTAGGATTTGGGAAACACGTTGTATTTCCTCTTCACGACCAACAACAGGGTCAAGCTTACCATCTTCTGCCAATACCGTCAAATCCCTTCCAAAGTTATCAAGCACCGGTGTTTTGGACTTTTTGTTACTTTTAGTCGAAGACTGCCCGAACGGATTTTGTTTGGAATCCCCGCCATCTTCACCATCATCTTCAGAGAATGATTCAGCTTTCGGTATTTCTAGATAATCGTCGTCGTTTGTTATCATTGATTTAAATTCTTCTTTTACACCATCATAATCCACTTTCAGTTTGTTGAGAAGTTTGGTAGTTGGGTCATTTTCATTTCTAAGAATACACAATAAAAGATGTGCGGTATTTATTGACGTACTCTGAAATAACTTCGCTTCTAAAAACGTAGTCTTTAGTGCGCGCTCAGCTTGTCTGGTAAGGTGTAAGTTCTTTTTTTCATTGGAGGAAACCGTAACATTCGAATTGGCCGGACTAAGAATCTCTACTTTTCGGCGTAAATGATTCAAATCGATTTCGAGTGCCGACAATATGTCAATAGCCTTGCCATTTCCATCACGAAGCAACCCCAACATTAAGTGTTCGGTTCCGATAAAATCGTGACCAAGGCGCAAGGCCTCCTCTTTGCTAAAGGCAATCACATCTTTTACTCTTGGGGAAAAATTATCATCCATAGTAATCTCTTTCTGCATTAAAAATAATAAAATCTCTTGAACTAAGGCAAAAACTATACCTTAATTAAAGCACTCTGAAAGATACGTGTAAAATGCCAGTTTTACTCCCATTAAGTTATTAAAAATTGAACCATTATTTGTTAATAAAAAGTGTTAAATCGTGACGGATTTAAGAACGAAAACACTAATGAATTCCTTATCTTAGCACGATTTGAGTATTAACAAAATTCTAATTTAAATTATACATGGACGAAGGAGAGAAATTGATTCCTATCAACATTGAAGATGAAATGAAATCGGCTTACATTGACTATTCAATGTCAGTCATTGTGTCACGTGCCTTACCAGACGTTCGAGATGGCTTGAAGCCTGTTCATCGCAGGGTTCTTTATGGAATGCACGATTTAGGGGTTAGGTCTAATACGGCTCATAAAAAATCGGCAAGAATAGTTGGAGAGGTTTTAGGTAAATACCATCCTCACGGTGATACTTCGGTTTATGATGCGATGGTTCGAATGGCGCAGGAATGGAGTTTGAGATATATGTTGGTTGATGGTCAAGGTAACTTCGGCTCAATTGATGGGGATAGCCCCGCAGCAATGCGATATACTGAGGCAAGAATGCGAAAGATTTCTGAGGAAATGCTTGCTGATATTGACAAAGAAACGGTTGATCACCAACTTAATTTTGACGATACCCTCAAAGAACCAACTGTTCTTCCAACCAGAATACCAGGTCTTTTGGTAAATGGCGCTTCAGGTATTGCCGTAGGGATGGCTACAAATATGCCCCCGCACAATCTATCTGAAGTGGTTGATGGAACTGTTGCCTATATCGATAATAATGCTATTGAGGTGGACGAGCTTATTCAGCACGTTAAAGCACCAGATTTTCCCACTGGTGGAATAATTTATGGCTATGACGGCGTTAGAGAAGCTTTCAAAACCGGCAGGGGCAGAGTGGTAATGCGAGGCAAGGCCAGAATTGAAGAGGTCCAAGGTCGTGAGTGTATAATTGTTACAGAAATTCCATACCAGGTCAATAAGGCGGATATGATTAAAAAGACCGCAGATTTGGTAAATGATAAAAAGATTGAAGGTATATCATTGATTCGTGATGAATCTGATAGAAAGGGCATGCGCGTCGTGTATGTACTTAAACGTGATGCCATACCCAACATTGTTTTAAACATGTTGTACAAATATACGGCGTTGCAGTCTTCTTTTAGCGTGAATAATATTGCCCTTGTTAGTGGTAGGCCACAGTTATTGAACCTCAAGGATATGATTCACTATTTTGTGGAACACCGTCATGAGGTCGTTGTTAGAAGAACCAAATACGAATTGCGCAAAGCCGAAGAACGTGCTCATATCTTAGAGGGGCTTATTATCGCATCAGATAATATTGATGAGGTCATTGCTTTAATACGTGCATCTTCCAATGCAGACGAGGCCCGTGAAAAGTTAATAGAGCGCTTTGAACTTACTGAGATTCAAGCTAAGGCTATTGTTGAAATGCGCTTACGTCAACTTACAGGTCTCGAGCAGGATAAACTTCGAAGCGAGTATGAAGAATTGATGAAGACCATTGAGGATTTAAAGGATATTCTCGAGAAGAAGGATCGAAGAATGCAAATCATCAAGGATGAGTTACTGGTAATAAAAGATAAATATGGTGATGAGCGCCGTTCCCAGATTGAATACGCGGGAGGCGACTTAAGTATTGAGGACATGATTCCAGATGAGCAGGTGGTAATAACGATTTCTCACGCTGGGTATATAAAAAGAACGCCTTTAAATGAATATAAGACCCAAAATAGGGGAGGCGTTGGCCAAAAGGCATCTACCACCAGAAACGAAGATTTTCTTGAATATCTTTTCGTTGGTACAAACCACCAGTACATGCTGTTTTTTACTCAAAAAGGGAAATGTTTCTGGATGCGTGTTTACGAAATTCCGGAGGGCAGTAAAACTTCAAAAGGTCGTGCAATTCAAAATCTCATTAATATTGAGCAAGATGACAAGGTCAAAGCTTTTATATGTACCCAGGATTTGAAGGATGAAGACTACATAAACAGTCATTATGTCATTATGGCCACCAAAAAAGGGCAAGTCAAGAAGACCTCTCTAGAGCAATATTCGAGACCGCGAACCAATGGAATCAATGCCATTACGATTAAGGAGGATGATGAATTATTGGAAGCAAAGCTAACCACCGGGAACAGTCAAGTAATGTTAGCCCTAAAATCTGGAAAGGCTATTCGTTTTGAGGAGGCTAAGACTAGACCGATGGGCAGAAATGCCTCTGGTGTTAGGGGTATAAGACTAGCTGACGAGAAAGATGAAGTAGTAGGGATGATAGCTATTGAAAATCCGCAAGAGGAATCTGTTTTAGTAGTTTCTGAGAAAGGCTACGGAAAACGCAGCTACATTGATGATCCAGAAGATGGTGAGGCAGTTTATAGAATTACAAACCGAGGAGGAAAGGGTGTTAAAACCATTTCGATTACAGAAAAAACCGGACATCTTGTTGCCATAAAAAGTGTTACTGATGAAGATGATTTGATGATTATAAACAAATCTGGTATCGCCATTAGAATGTCTTTAGAAAATCTCAGGATTATGGGTCGAGCCACACAAGGAGTAAAATTGATTAACTTGCGGGAAAGTGATGCCATAGCGGCAGTTGCTAAAGTTATGAAAGAGGATGAAGATGAAATTGATGAAACCGCTCAAGATGATGCTATAACCGATGTAAATGACGATGGCACAACAATTGATAATACAGAAGAGGAATAATTAAAACTAAATAAAACTAAAAACAAGTAATAATGAAAACAAAAGTAGTAGTTGCCTTAACAATGTTTATGGGAACGTTTTTATTCGCTCAGAAAAGTGAACTTAAAACGGCAGAAAAAGCCATAAAGTCCGGAAACTATGCTGATGCTAAAACGGCGCTTGCCACAGCAGAATCAATGATTGAATCTGATGACGCAAAAATGAAAACTTGGTATCATTTTTTGAAAGGACAGGCATTTTATGCTAATGGAACAGGTTCTAATGAAGATATTGATGCGGCTATTGAAAATTTTGATATGGCAGTAAAGGTCGAGGACCAGTCAGGTAAGAAAAAATATACTGACGATATAAAAGATATGAAAGCAGAGATGCTGAATAGTTTTTTAACTAAAGCAAATTCAGCCTTACAATCTAAGGACTATATCAAATCATCAATGGGCTTCGACCGCGCGTACAGAATGTCACCCAAAGACACCTTGTATCTTTATTACGCGGCTTCAACAGCAGTGACTGCAAAAGATTACGAGACTTCGCTTAAATTTTATGAAGAACTTCGTGATTTGGGTTTTAAAGGCATTGGTACTGAATTTTACGCAGTTAACAAAGAATCTGGTGTTAAGGAAAAGTTTGATAATAAATCATTACGTGATATTTCAGTTAAAACAGGTACCCACATCAAGCCTACCGATGAGAAAACTGAGTCTAAATCTGGTGAAATTGTAAAAAATATCGCCTTGATACATATTAGTAATGGTGATGACGAAAAAGCCCTTGCAGCCATGGATGATGCTCGAAAAGAAAACCCTAAAGATTTAGGTCTGTTGATTTCTGAGGCTAACATTCAGTTGAAAATGGGAAATAAGGAGCGCTTTAAAGAGCTTATGGAAGAAGCTACTAAGAAAGACCCTAATAATGCAGAATTACAGTACAACCTCGGTGTAATTTCGGCTGATGCTGGCGAAAAGGAGGCAGCTAAGGCTTACTACGAAAGGGCTATAGAACTAGATCCTTCCTACGCCAATGCTTACACTAATATGTCAGTATTGATTTTATCAAATGAAAATGAGATAGTTGAGGAAATGAATAGTCTTGGTACTTCAACAGCTGATAATAAGCGTTACGATGAACTTAAGGGGAAACGGATTGAGCTATATGAATCTGCGATACCTTATCTTGAAAAGGCTCTAAAACTCAAGCCTGATAGTTTACAAGCTGCGCAGACGTTAATGAACATTTACAGTGTAGTAGGTAAAACAGATAAATTTAAAGCAATGAAGTCTAAAATTGCTGAAATGCAAGGGGGGCAGTAAAAGTTTACTAGTTAATTGAATAAAAGGTGGTTTGAATTTTTCAAGCCACCTTTTTTTTCTGAAAATTTAGATGGTTATAAATCCCATTTTAACGAACGTTTTAAAAATGCAGGTCTCTTAATTTAAAAAGGTTTTTCTAAAAAATCTTTTTTATCACTCTGAGTTTGTGGGTGTGTTCGTTTTTTTCTGAGTTATAAATCCCCGTGTGGTCAAGACGGTCTATTCTCACTTTACCATGGGCATGTATGATGTAATTGTTTTCCATTATAATGCCAACATGTACAATGTCTCCATCAGCATTATCAAAAAAAGCTAAATCACCAGGTTCACTTTCTTCAATAAAACTTAATGCTTGGCCTTGGGTTGCTTGTTGCGATGCATCTCTTTTAATCCTATAGCCGTTTAGTTTATATACCATTTGTGTAAAACCAGAACAATCGATACCAAAAGGTGTTTTGCCACCCCATAGGTATGGCGTATTCAAATATAAAAAGGCAACGCTCAAAATTTGTGATTTATCTTCTTTTCCGGTAATGGTTCTTCCGTCAAAAGAATGGTTTAAAAGTCCTACACCATTTAAAGTTGAACCTAAAACAATGGATTGCAGTTTTTTTGTCTTGTCATAAACAAATTCAACCAAATCGTGGCTAAGTACTGGCGTCTCAATCTTTAGAATATTATAGGTCTCTTCTGGGATTTCTTGATACTGATTATTGTCAACCCAACCTTCATAATCATCAAATGTGAGTCGTATTTTACTCCAAGATTTCCTCATTTCTAGAATCTTGAAAATCTCACCATATAAGACTTGGGATACGAGTTCGCTTTTATCTGAAGGTTCTGACCTAAGCGGTACAATGCTCAATTGACAAATTGCGTATAGCATTAAGCTGCTTTAGTTACGTTCTATTATCATTGCAGAAGCTCCTCCTCCGCCATTACAAATAGCCGCTGCCCCAATTTTAGCATCGTTTTGTTTAAGCACGCTAAGGAGTGTGATTAATATTCTTACGCCAGAGCAGCCTAGAGGATGTCCTAAAGAAACCGCGCCTCCATTTACGTTTACTTTGCTGTCGTCAAGACCAAGAATCTTCATATTTGCTAAGCCCACAACTGAGAATGCCTCATTAAATTCAAAGAAATCAACATCCTCTAAAGTGATTCCTGCTTTATCAAGAGCCTTTGGAAGAGCCTTCGCAGGAGCGGTTGTAAACCATTTTGGTTCTTGTGCGGCATCAGCGTAACTTTTTATAGAAGCTAGAGGAGTTAGGTTTAGTTCATTGGCTTTTTTTCTACTCATTAAAACCATGGCACCTGCACCGTCATTTATTGTTGACGCGTTTGCTGCAGTAACTGTTCCATCCTTTGTAAAAGCTGGTCTGAGCGCTGGTATTTTTTCTAATTTAACATTAGAATATTCTTCATCCTTATTTACCACGATAGCATCACCTCGCCGTTGGGGTACTTCTACTGGCACCACCTCATTGTCAAATTTTCCGGAATCCCATGCCTCGGCAGAACGTTTGTAAGATTGTATGGCAAATTTGTCTTGGTCTTCACGGCTAAAATCAAATTCAGTCGCACATAAATCTGCACAAACACCCATGGCATTGTTATCGTAAGCATCTACCAATCCATCTTTTTGCATACCGTCCACTAAAGTTACCGGACCGAATTTTTGGGATGATCGAGCGTGATAGTAATGCGGTATCATACTCATATTCTCCATTCCACCAGCAACAACAATATCGGTATCGCCAATCGCAATTGACTGCGCAGCCTGCATTACCGCTTTCATGCCAGAGGCGCAAACTTTATTAACGGTGGTACATGGTACAGTATCTGGAATACCTGCAAGAATGGCCGCTTGTCTTGCTGGAGCTTGACCAGTTCCAGCTTGAACCACGTTACCCATTATTACCTCTTCTATGTTTTCAGGCTTAAGGTCTATTTTATCTAATGCACCCTTTATTGCAATCGCTCCCAATTTTGGTGCTGGCACAGATGATAATTTACCTAAAAAACTACCAATGGGTGTTCTTGCTGCAGATACGATAACTACATCTTGATTCATGTTCTTATTTTAAAGAATTACTTGCAAAATTACTCAAATTTTTACTAATCACACGGTCTTGAATATTGCTTAAAATAGCTAAACCATTATATTTTGTTACTTTTGATTTGGATGAAAATGTCATCTTGATTTAGCAAGAACTAAGCGAAAAAATCATTAATGAAAGATATAGTTAATAAGTGGTACAAAGGTCACGCCTTGCTTTATAAGATTTTACTTTTTGTAAGTACTACTTTTCTAATTGTGTATCTATTTCCCAAGAGTGGAAGGTTTAAATACAACTTTGATAAGGGTAAGCCTTGGCAATCTGAAAATCTGCTGGCCCCTTTTGGTTTTGCCATTAAGAAATCTGCGGAAGAATTAGACCAAGAACGCGATGAGGTAAGGGAATCAAGCCCAATGTTTTTCGATATTACAGTTTCATCAAAAAACAATGTTTACAATAGATTTGAGGAGCAGTTTCAATATGTTTTTCCCGATAGCGTAGTATCATCAAAACCAGAACTTTATAGCATTGGAAAGTCCACCTTAGATGAGATATACAAGGTTGGACTCCTTGATGAAAATTACAATTTTAGACCAGATAAATCAATAATTTTATTGGATGGTCAGGTACAAATTTTGAAGGCTCAATTTTCAGATTTGACCAAGGCAGATGGTTTTAAAGCGCTATTGGAGAACAAATTGGAATCGGCCGAATACTCTAAAGTGAGACCCGTGTTTGTTTCTTTTTTCTTTGATATTGTCGAACCAAACATTTCCTTGAATGAATCACTCACCCAAACTGCACTCGATGAGAAACTTAATAATATCTTGACCGTTCGTGGAAGCATAGAGAAGGGAACTCTAATTATTTCAAAAGGCGAAATAGTAGAGGGTAATAAGTTTGATGTTCTGAGATCATTGGAGGCCGAATATGAATCTCAAATCTGGAGTGCCTCTGATTATAATTTGGTGATTTTTGCATATGCTTTATTGGTTGCACTAGCGCTTTTAATGCTGTTGTTATTTCTCAGGAAATACCGATACGAGGTGTTTTTAGATAACACCAAGGTAACCTTCATATTTTTCAATATTCTATTAATGGTACTATTGACCACTTTGGTCGTCAATTACAACTCAGAATTTGTTTACGTGGTACCATTATGTATTCTGCCGTTAGTATTGAAGGCATTTTTTGATGCCCGATTGGGTTTGTTCGCTCATGTTTTAACGGTGCTTTTATTAGGCTTTGTAGTGCCCAATAATACTGAATATATCTTTCTTCAAATTATAGCTGGTATTGTAACCATTTTAACGGTTTCAGAATTATACAAACGTGCAAATCTTTTTAT
This sequence comes from Bacteroidota bacterium, assembly GCA_039025415.1. Classification (GTDB taxonomy): domain Bacteria; phylum Bacteroidota; class Bacteroidia; order Flavobacteriales; family Flavobacteriaceae; genus Psychroserpens. Next base: position 11,182 of record JBCCOJ010000069.1, read on the forward strand.
TTCGGTTGGGCAAATAACCCTTATCTACATGATTGCCTACTTTGCATTTTACGTAATTCACGAGGGTAGCATTACAAATATTGATTTAAGAACTTTTGGTTTTTTTGTGCTCTGTGGTTTGGCCACTCTTTTTGTTCAGCCGCTTATTTATATTTACGAAAAGCTTTTTGGTTTGGTATCAGATGTTTCTCTTTTAGAGTTATCAGATACCAACACCAAATTATTAAAAGAATTGTCTAATAAGGCACCAGGAACATTTCATCATTCACTAAACGTTGCAAATTTAGCGGAGGCCTCTGCAAATGAAATAGGTGCAAACGCCATGTTGATTCGCGTGGGGGCTCTATACCATGATATTGGTAAAATGAAAAACCCTACATTTTTTACCGAAAATCAAGCAACTGGTTTGAATCCCCATGATGAGCTTTCATCTAGAGAAAGTTCAAAGGTGATCATTGACCATGTTATTGACGGTATTGAAATCGCAAAAAAGAACAATCTTCCCGATCGTGTGATTGATTTCATAAGAACACATCATGGAACGAGCATGGTGTATTATTTTTACATGAAAGAAAAATCTCTTGATGAGAATACCATGGAAGATGATTTTAGATACCCTGGGCCTAAACCTTTCAGTAAAGAAACAGCCATTCTTATGATGTGTGATAGCGTAGAGGCAGCCTCAAAAAGTTTGAAAGAGCCATCAACTGCCAAGTTAGATAAATTTGTGGAAAATATAATTACCAAGCAGATGGATGACGGTCAATTCTTAAATGCGAATATTACATTTAAGGAGATTCAGTTGATAAAGAAAGTACTCAAGGCAAAACTTGCAAATATTTTTCATTTAAGAATTGAATACCCAGAATAATTACGATTCAAAAAAACATCAAAATAGTTGTGATGTTTGGCTTGAAATATTAAATTTGCGTCCGCAGAAAATTTGCGTAAGTTCTGAATTAATTATTGGAGAGGTGCCTGAGTGGCCGAAAGGAGCGGTTTGCTAAATCGTCGTACCTAGAAATAGGTACCCAGGGTTCGAATCCCTGTCTCTCCGCAAAATATTGTTCATTTTTTTGACGGTAGAATTATCAAAAATGTCAATCTTAAAAAGGCTGGCATTTTTTTTTGAACTTAATTTAAGCGATGGGAATCTTTTTTGAACAGTTGCTTTTAGATATTATAGTTTAAAATAATTGGTAATAATCTATTAAATAGGGCATGTGGCCCTTCGGCAAGCTCAGGATAAACTGCACCACGCGTTTGTCTGGAATAAGTCAGAAACCACAGTATAGATGACCAATTTCGGTTAAAACTAAATAAATTCGGGATGTGGCCCTTCGACAAGCTCAGGATAAACTGCACCACGCGTTTATCTTCATTACGTCAAAAACCACAGTATGATAACCAATTTTGGTTATAATTAAATAAATTCGGGATGTGGCGCAGTCCGGTTAGCGTACACGGCTGGGGGTCGTGTGGTCGCAGGTTCAAATCCTGTCATCCCGACTTAATGAAATGAACCAGTTCACTGGTTCATTTTTTATTTGTGAGAGTGTTAGGTTAACCTTTATAAGCCTGCACAAATAAAAAATGAGAACACGATAGTGTTTATTTTCATTTGCAATAAGGGTTTAATAGGATTCTCTAAATCCTGTTATACTCGCTAACTGAATGCACGGGCTATGAAAGAAACCTCGATTCGGTTTTATAGGCTTGGTAGGCAATAATGTCTATTTAAATTCAATTTAAGTCTAGAATTAGTTCCGTTTTGATGGTTGTCCCCCTATTTGTCCCTACATAAAATTTTCACAAGAATTTTATTTGGATGTAATTTGAATTATTATTACGACAAGAATCTATGGTTTCCTATCTTAAGAAAATAGTAGTATAACAGGCAGTGCCTTCTCCAATCAAAGTACACAAATTTTGTTTGGGCAAAGTTGATGACGACCAAAATTATATAGTTTTAAATTTAAAGTGAGTTCAACGATATAAAGATGCTAACCCCAAAACTAACTAAAGAGAATATGAAGATAAATTATGATATCATAAAACCGTTTATTCTTTTAATTACGCTACTTATATTAAATTTCAGTGCCCTTGGTCAAACCAAGATTGATTCCCTTAAAACAGTCTTAAGTGCTACTGAAATAAAAGAATCAAGATTAGATGTATTAGATGCGCTCACTAATGAATTGGTTAGAAGTAATAGCGATGAACAAGCAGATTACCTTAACGAATACCTTTTACTGGCAAAGCAATTAGAAGAATATGATTTGATGGCGGCTAAATCACGTTTCTTGATTCAATACTATGTCTATGAGGAAAAGGTAGAAAAAGGTAGACGCTTATGTGATTCTATGTTGTCATTCAAACCTTTGTTTAAAAAGGAAAAGTCAGAAGCGCATTTGTTGTTAAAACGTGCTCAATTTTATTTTCTCTCGGATGAACATGATAATGCTATAAAAGATTACGAGACTTCAGCAAGCATGTTTTTAAAAAGTGGTGATTCTATTTATGCAGCAGATGCCATTTACTTTGCTGGAAATTCCTATGCCTTAAAAAGTAATTTTTCCAACGCTATTAAGAATTATCGCACAGCGTCGAATTTATATGAGTTTTTGGGTGATGATGCTTATGTTGTTCGCGTTGGTTCAGAAATTACAAGTCTTTATACACAAATGGGATTTACAGATAAAGCGATTGATGAGCGTCAACGATTACTGGAAAGGGCTAGAATAGTCAAGGACTCTCTTGCTATAGGCCAGCTTATTGCTCAGGATATAGTAGATTATAATAAATCTGCTCAATTTGGCAAAATGAACGAACAGTTGGATGCCTTCATTGATTTTTACCATACAGTAAAACGAGATGATTTAAAAACATATTGGCATCATATTGCAACCATTTATAAGGTAATATACCATTGTAAAACTGATAATAAAGAAAAAGCCAATCAGTACTTTAAAGAATTGGAAGCTCTTTCAGAAAATAAGGAATTAGTCGCCTATCTGGAAACAGACCTTTTATTTGCTAAAGAAGTTTATTACGATTATTCAAATGAAGCTGAAAAACATCGAGAGGTATTAATAAAATTATCAAATATTAAAACGACAAGTAGATTAGAGTCTCAAACCAATGCAAGAGGAAAACTCGCCAAAATTTATAAGAGGGAAGGAAAATTGAATCAAGCATTGGAGCTCCAAGAATTGAATGCCAAAATCAA
>JBCCOJ010000070.1:0-14336 GCA_039025415.1 Bacteroidota bacterium
CATGTCGTTATTCCCCATCAAAACTATGATTCCCTTCCAAATACATCTACCAAAGCTCAAGCAAGAAAACATCTACAAATTTCGGAAGATGCACACGTTATGCTGGTCTTCGGAAACATCAATGAAAATGAAAAAGAACTTATAACTAAGGCGTTTAATTTTATTCCAAATAAAAATAAAGTTCTTTTGGCCCCTAAATGGAAAATTAAAAGGCGAAAAATCGATTACATTAGATTGAGGGAATGGGTTTGGCATCTTGAAAAGAAAATACATAAATTGGACAAAAAACGTCGTGTTGACCTCGGGTTTATTGAGGAAGAGGATGCACACTTCTATTTAAATGCATCAGATTTCTTATTTATACCTAGAACAAATGAATTAAATTCTGGAAATATCACGCTCGGCTGTACGTTCGGTCTGGTTGTGGTGGGTAAGGATGATTCTGATATTGGTGAAATTTTGCATGCTACAGGTAACCCAACATTTAAAGTTGGCCATAACAAAAGTTTAAAAAAAGCTATTTCATTGGCTTATCGTCTCAAAAAAGACGGGCATGGTAAGAAAAATAAAGAATTATCTTCTCGAGAATGGAACATAGATATTGTCGCTAGGGCTTATGTGCAAGAGATGCGTAACTTAATAAGTTAAAAAAGTATTATCGAATTTAAACCGGCTATAGTCGTTGTTGCCTTTAATAGATCAAACAGTCTCAAGAGATTACTATATTCTATTGTTAATGCCGAATATAAATCTACCCTCCCCACGTTAGTTATAAGTATCGATTACTCAGAGCAGCATCAATTAGAGCAAAAACAAATAGCTGAGAGCATGCATTGGTCTGGTGAAAAAGAAATTATATGCCATCAGAAAAATTTAGGACTTAAGGAGCATGTTTTTTTCTGTGGAGAATTGAGCAGTAAATATGGTTCGGTCATTGTTTTGGAAGATGACTTGTATGTTTCCCCAGCTTATTATGCTTATGCTCAAATTGCACTAAAATCTTGCGATTCAACTCAAATAGCAGGAATAGCACTGTACAATAATTCATTAGACGAAGCCGCTTCACTACCTTTTCAACCACTAAAGGGTCAAGACGATTATTACTTGATGCAAGTGCCTTGTTCCTGGGGTCAAGCATGGAGTCGTAAGCAATGGATGGATTTCAAAAAATGGTTTATCTCAGACTACGATAAAGAACAATTGAACCATCTGCCAAAAGCAATTCAATTATGGTCTGAGCATTCATGGAAAAAGCCATATTTCGCTTATTTAAAATCAACGGATAAGTTCTTCGTATATCCTTATTGGTCTTATTCTATGAATTTAAATGAGCTTGGGACTAACGTAAATAGTAAATCCTTTAAATTTTTAAACTCTTTAAGTTTAAATTCTACATTAATTGATTTCAATTTTGAAAGCACACCAAAATACGATTCTGCGTATATGGTAATGTCGGATTATTTAAATTCAATGACCAAAACACTAAAGGAATATGATTATGAGGTAGACTTTTATGGTACCAAATTAAATTCCTTCTGCGACGAACAGTGGATTATTACAACATTACCGACATCACAACATGTAAAATCCTTTGGTCTAGAATTGATGCCGATAGAATTAAATGTAATACTTGAAATCGAGGGTAATGAGCTATTTCTTACTCAAAAAAGGCACATATATTCTAATAAAATAAGAAATACAATCATTAAATACTTTTACCCAGTACCAAAGTGGTACTATCCTTATTTTCAATTACCAATTTTAAAACGATTATTCGGTACGTTCGCCTATTCATTCAAGAAGCTTTTTGGTCAATAATATGTCGCTCGAGAATTTTAAAATACATTTATATACAACCTATTATTCTGAAAAGAACGAGCATCGTCGTGAAGAATTATTATCATGTTTAAGACAAAATTTAGCCAATAAAGGTCTAGCCTCCATTACTATATTTAATGAAAATGGTAATCTAAGTATGTTTGAGGATGACAAATTAATTGCAATAGCAATTTCTAAACGTCCAACATATAAGGATTTTTTCGATTATATCAATAATAAAACTGAAAGTACCGATATTCATATCATTGCAAACACTGATATTTTTTTTGATGAACATGTCTTAGCACTAAAATATTTAGATTTAAAAAATAAGGCGTTAGCTCTATCACGCTGGGATACGACAGAAAGTTACATACCAAAATTATATAATAAGAACAGCAGTCAAGATGTATGGATTTTTAAAGGTGGCATAAAAGAGAACTTAATAGCCGATTTTCCACTGGGCGTACCTAGGTGTGATAATCGCCTACTCTATGAACTGGAGCAAGCCGATTATGAGGTGTTGAATCCTTCTTTTAGTATTAAAGCTTATCATTTGCATAAGGGTCAGCGGGATTTAGTTTATGATGAAGATGATAACATGCACAGTATACCACCACCATATCGATATAAATATCCACACAATTATTTTAGTTTTTGGAAGACAGTATATTTTAATATTACAAAACAACCACAATTGGGTCGCTATCGATATGACATAAAAAAACTAAATAATTGGTGGTTGATACGTCTGGTTAGAAAACTATCAGAGATTATAATTGGGCGCAAAATGCAATTAATTGGTTATAAATAACAAAGAAAGTTGGGGGTACATCGTATTAAAATTCCTAAAGTATCTGACAGACAAGAAAGGCCAATTTGGTCGGTGGTTATTCCAACCTATAACTGTGCCTCGTTTTTAAGAGAAACATTGGCGTCTGTGATAGCACAAGACCTCGGACCAGAACGCATGGAGATTATTGTTGTTGATGATTGCTCGAATGAGGATAATCCAAAGGCCATTGTTGATAGCATAAAACAAAGAAACATACAGTTTTATCAACACCAAGTCAATGTAGGTAAAAGTGCTAACTACAGCAAAGGTATATCGCTTTCAAAGGGTCATTATATACATTTGCTGCACGGTGACGATACAGTAAACAAGGGGTTTTACGCTCAAATGGAAGCTTTATTTAATGAAAATCCAGAAGCATCGGCATCATTCTGTAGGTGCAGCTATATCAACGCTAAGAACGAAATAGTAGGAGAGACGAGGCTAATATCTAACTCTAAAGGAATAATTGATGATTTCGTTATGCAAATTGCTATATGGCAATTAATACAACCCCCGTCTATAGTTTTTAAGCGACATGTGTATGAAACAATAGGTTCATATGATATGCGCCTAAGATATATCGAAGACTGGGAGTTTTATGTGCGTGCCTCCAATTTTTTTAAATTCGCTTATGTGCCGAAAATTTTAGCTAATTACAGAATATTTGATGGAAACTCTTCCAGCAAATCAATGCAGGGTGGAAAGCGAGTAGCTACGTTACATCAAGTTATTAAGATTATTGATGGTTACCTTCCCCAAGAAATAATTAGCAAAATAAGGCCAAAGAGAAATGAAGCTGTTGCAAAATATCTCCTTAATTTTATTCCGAGTCTTATGGCTAATAAGGATTTAAAAGGACTTATAATAACCACCAAAGCATTTTCAAAATATAATAGCAACTTACGTCTTTGGGGACGCTGGCTGAAGTTTATTATCGGTTACAAAAAATACCATTAACCTTGAACTTACTGACGTTAAAATAATTGAAATGAAAGTACTAATCCTAGCAGGTGGTTTTGGTACCCGCCTTAGCGAAGAAACACAAAATATACCAAAACCGATGGTGCCCATTGGTAATAAGCCAATTCTTTGGCACATCATGAAGAGCTATTCCCATTATGGATATAACGATTTTGTGATTTTGCTTGGATACAAGGGCTACGTCATTAAAGAGTATTTTGCAAATTACTATATGCATCAAAGCGATGTAACCATTGACCTTAAGAATAATAAACTTGAAATCCTTAACAACTCATCAGAACCATGGAAAGTCACTCTTATTGACACTGGGTTGCATACTATGACCGGGGGTAGAATCAAAAGAGCACAGGATATTGTAGGGGATAACGCTTTCATGTTAACTTATGGGGATGGTGTCTCAGATGTTGATATTACAAAATTAGTCGAAACCCACAAACTACACGGTAAAGCGATGACAATGACCGCGGTTCAACCTAAGGGAAGATTTGGTTCTCTTAAATTTAGTGGAGATTCTAAAATAGAGGCTTTTCAGGAGAAACCTAAAGGAGACGGTACTTGGATAAATGGTGGTTTTTTTGTGTGTCAACCAACAGTTTTTGAATATATAAATGATGGAGATGCAACCGTTTTTGAAAAATCGCCATTAGAAAAATTGGCAAATGATGGTGAATTATATGCATTTAAGCATCATGGTTTTTGGAAACCTATGGACACACTTAGAGATAATAAGTTGCTAAATGATTTGTGGAACTCAGATAAAGCCAACTGGAAATCGTGGAAATGACACAACTTTTTGGTGGAGTCTATAAAAATAAAACTGTATTAGTTATAGGGGATACTGGCTTTAAAGGGTCTTGGCTAGTACATTGGCTGCTGAGAATGCAGGCCAAAGTGGTTGGCTTCTCACTAGGTCCAACTACACGCTTGAACCATTACGGGCTTTTAAAGGAAGATTATACTTCAGTAAATGGCGATATCAATAATATTGATGACCTGAAAGCGGTTTTTCAATCGCACAAACCTGACATAGTATTCCACATGGCGGCACAATCGTTAGTGCGGTTTAGTTATTCTAACCCTATTGACACCCTTAATACAAATATTATGGGTACGGCCAATGTTTTAGAGGCAGGAAGGCAGACAGATTCTGTAAAGGCCATTGTCAATGTTACAAGCGATAAGTGTTACGAAAATAAAGAATGGATTTGGGGATATCGTGAGAATGATGCCATGGGCGGGCATGACCCATATAGCGCTTCAAAAGGTTGTGCAGAATTGATAACGGCCTCTTACCAAAAGTCATTTTTTCAACAGGAAAAATTATTGGCCAGTGTTAGGGCCGGAAATGTAATTGGCGGAGGAGATTGGTCGCAAGATCGACTTATCCCCGATATGGTAAAAGCAGCTTCATCAGGTGAGCCTGTTTCTATAAGAAATCCTCTAGCGACTCGCCCATGGCAGCATGTCCTAGACCCTTTAAGTGGTTATTTAACTTTGGGTCAACGCTTACTTAGTGGAGAACGACAGTTTGCCGAAGGTTGGAATTTTGGCCCAGATCATCATAGCAATGTCACAGTCAAAACTTTGGTAGATAATGCAAAGAAGTATTGGGAAACAATAGATTACCGTTTGGAGGAGAGTAAAGATTATCACGAAGCACATTTGTTGATGTTAGATTGTTCTAAATCTTCAAAACTTCTCAAATGGGCGCCAGTTTGGGATTTTCAAGATACACTCAAATACACTCTAAATTGGTACAAGACATACTATGAATTAAATAAACTCACAACAACTAGTGATTTAGAGCAATATGTCATGGATGCCAAATCTAAAAAGGTAGTATGGACCTTATAGACGTAAGTCATAAAAAAATTTTGGTCACTGGCGGTTGTGGATTTCTAGGTTCATGCCTGGTTGAATCTTTGATTGAAAATCAAGCTGTGGTGGCCGTTATTGATTTAATTAAAGGTTCAACAGATAAAGTTGCTTACCATCAACTTAATTTGAAAAATGAAAATGAGCTCCATAGGATTATTTCAGATTTCAAACCTGATTTTATCTATCACTTGGCTGCCAATCTTAATCGTACGAGAGATTTTAACTACACAAATGATTTATTGGAAACCAATCTAAAAGGAACAGTAAATCTACTCAATGCCTTAAAAGACGTTTCTTATAAAAAGTTTATCTACATAAGTACCAGTGATGTTTACGGCGGTAAATATTCAGGTAAACCATTTAAAGAAAATGATACAATTTTACCAGCATCACCCTATGGTCTGTCCAAGTATGCTGCCGAAATTACCCTACAAACCTTTTCTAAAATAGAGCAAAAGAATTATACCATATTACGATTATTTAATTTTTTTGGAAATGGCCTACCACAGTCCTTTTTTATCAGCCAACTTATCTCAGCCCTAAATACAAATACTAATTTTGATATGACTCTTGGCGAACAGGAACGCGACTTTTTGTACATAGAAGATGTAACAGAGGCTCTGCTTTTGGCCTTGAGAAAAGAAGCTGACCAACAAGTTTTTAATGTATCTTCCGGTCAAGGGCGTCAATTAAAAACATTGGCCTTGGCCTTGAAAGAGCTTGTTGAAAGTGATGCACAAATTAGACTTGGCAGCATTCCCTATCGGGAAAATGAAATTTGGCATATGATTGGTGATAATAGAAAAATTTTCGAAACTCTTGGTTGGCGGCCAAAATATAGTTTAGAAGAGGGTCTAAAAAGAACATTAACGCTCATGCAAACCAGCCCAAAATCATAATGACCCCAAAAGTTTCGGTTCTCACGACGGTTTATAACCGTGAAAAATATTTAGGGGCATGCATTGAGAGTGTTTTAAATTCAGATTATGAGGATTGGGAGTTGATAATTGTTGATGATGGATCGACTGACAATTCCGTATCTATAGCAGAGAAATTTGCGGTCAACGACCAACGCATAAAATTATACGTTAACGAAAAAAACGTAGGGGATTATCCAAATCGAAATCGTGCTGCTAGTTATGCTAGGGGCAAATATCTTAAATATCTCGACGCTGATGATTTAATTTATTCTCACGGCTTAAGAGTTATGATTGAAATGATGGAGGCCCACCCTCAATGTGCTTTAGGGATATCCCAAAAGGTGGCTGAAGATTTCAAGCCATATCCATTCGTGATGTTGCCTAGTGAATCTTTTAAGCGAGAGTTTCTTCAACGTGGCGTCCTCAAATTAGGCCCAACAGGTACGATAATTAGAAAAGAAAATTTTGAAGCTTTAGGTTGCTTTACCGGTACTCGATACATTGGTGATACTGAAATGTGGTACAAATTGGCACTCCATCATCCCGTACTCAAAATGGTTCCAGGTTTGGTGTTTTGGAGACAACATGATGACCAAGAAATTACCAGGGGTCAAAACAGCTTTTTTTATTTAGAAAACACCTTCAAACTCCAAATAAGCACTTTGAACCATAGCTTAATGCCGTTATCCGAATATGAAAACAAATTGGCCGTGCGATTAGTACACCAACGCTTTTCAAGGAATCTCATAAGGCTTTTAAAAAATGGGGAATTTCAAAAAGCAAACCAAATAAGACGGTCTTGTAACTTAACATGGGTTAAAGTCTTTAAGTCGGCTGCAATTTGACAATATCGAACTGTTTCGACATTCATTTTTACAAAACTTTGCAATGGAATTAGTATCGGTCATTATTCCGGTGCATAATGCCGAAGCCTATATAGCCGAAACTTTATTGGCACTAAAGCAACAAACTTACCCAGCGATTGAAGCCATTGTAGTAAACGGTGGATCCACAGATAGCAGTATTGCTATTGCAGAACAGATAAATCTTCCGAATTTAAAAATCTTTAATCGCGAAAATCTGGGTCAGGCCTCTAATTCCAACTTTGGTATAAGCAAGGCTTCCGGTCGATTGATAAAATTTCTGGATGCAGATGATATTTTGGCAGCAGATTGTATTGAAAAAATGGTTGAGAAATGGCAAGAGAATCCTTCACGATTAGTATTTGGGGAATGGCACCATTTTGTTGAAAACATCAAACATGTCAGTTGGAATAACAATGAAATCTACAAAGATTATGATAATGCATTAGATTGGTATGTGGATAATTATTATTTGACTGGTGGTATGCTTGCCGCTTGGATGTGGTTAATCCCAAAACAACTTATTTTGAAAGCCGGCGGTTGGGATGAGCGCTTGACGATAACCAATGATTTAGAATTTTCTACGCGACTTGTATTACATTCAGACGGTATAGGCTTTGCAAAGGAAGCAAAACATTATTATCGAAAGGGCAGTGCTAACGCAATGACTGGTGTAATGAAACTAGGGTTGCCAGATGCAACGGCAAAATCAGTTGTGACGGGCTTAAATAGTGCACGTGAGGTTATGTTAAAAGCTGAAAATTCCCCTAGAATGCGTTTGGTCTACGCTAATTTATACCAAAAATGGATTTTTTTGTTTTATCCTAAACATAAAGACCACGTTAAAGAGTTTGAGGCTCAAGTCAAAAAATTAGGTGGTAGCAATATATCTCCAAAAGGAGGACGTTTGTATAATCTTCTTTTGGTTTTTCTACCATGGAAATTGGTCACAAAACTTCAATTTTTTCTTCACTCGACCATTTGGACACCAATACTAAAAAGAAAACAGCACAATAAATTTAAAAAACAATTTGGTGTCTAAAATAGGTTCTGAATACAAAATGTCAAAACCGAAAATTCTTTTTGTATATAACAGCGTTCCACTACCCAAATCAAGATTAAAGGCTTTTTACGCACTAAGAGACCTCTCCTCAGAAATTGAAGTGTTGTTTCCGTACAAAGAAAACTACAAAAGAACCTTTATTGAAAAAGTGTTCTCTAGGCTAAAAGTTCCCCTTGATACCCAGAAAATAAACCAAAGAATTCTAAAGACCTGCAAGACATTTAAGCCTGATATTGTTTTTATTGTAAAAGGTTTACTCATTAAACCAAGGACTTTAATCGGTTTGAAGAAAATGGGAATTAAAACAATTTCATGGAGTAATGATGATATGTTCGCCAAGCATAATAGATCATTGTGGTATACTTTAGGGGTTAAACATTATGATTTAGTTGGTACTCAAAAATCTTATAACGCCCACCCTGAGGAATTACCATCATTTGGTGCTAATGTTTTTTTTCAAGATAAAGCTTTCGATCCACGTATTAATTATCCGGTAGAAAATTGTAACGATTTCAATTGCGTTCACGATGTTGTTTTTGTTGGTTCAAAAGAAAAAGATAGGTATGATCACATACGATTTTTGGCTGAGAATGGTATAAAAGTCAACATTTACGGTTGGGGCAAACCAGATGCGGCTAGTTATCATGAAAATATTTTATTTCATGATAGGCATTTATTTGGAGAAGAGTTTTCAGCTGCTTTGGGCTGTTCTAGAATTGCACTTAACTTTTTAAGAAAAATCAATAGGGATTTACAAACATCCCGTAGCGTTGAAATCCCCGCATCAAAAGGTTTCATGCTTGCTGAGCGAACAGATGAGCATTTAAAGCTTTTCGAGGAAGGAGTTGAAGCTTGTTATTTTTCTTCAAAGGAAGAACTTTTGGAAAAAGTAGAGTACTATTTAAATAACAAAACTGAACGAGATGCGATTGCCAAAGCCGGTTTTCGCAGATGCTATGAAAGTAATTACACCTTTGAAAATAGGATGCAAGAGCTTATAGAAAAAGTTTTTAATGGATAGTAGGATAAAACATATAACAGTGGCGTCCTATGCTCATCCAGAATTATACCCGCCGATATTATCAGCACTTGAAGGTTTATCTGGGCAAGTTGGCCAAATTAAAGTCATTACAAGAAATACGCTAATTTCTAAATGGACCTACCCCAAAAATGTTGAAATAGCTTATGTAAATAAAAAGGCCTATTACGGCTTTGGTATCGAACATATTTCAATAGGGAAGAAGATTAAGCATTTTTTCAGATTTGTCAAAATGATCAAATCATCTGTTATTAGAAATAGTTCTGAAATATTAATTGTTCATGACATTATCCCTTTATTTACCGCATACCTATTAAGAAGACTCCTTAAATCTAGAAATATTAAGCTTTGGTATCATAACCATGATGTTGCAGATCAGACAAAATCTGGTAAATATTCCCTAATGGGAATTGCCGCAAGATTCGAAGACAAAGCATTTAAAGAAATCGATTTATTCACCTTACCTTCAAAGGAGCGATTAAAATATTTTCCGATTGAAAGATTAAATTCTTCCCCCATAGTCCTGCCAAATTATCCACTTCTAAGCTTCTATTCAGAAGATGAAATAAAAACAGTACATAAAGACCAGCATGTAATAAAATTAGTGTTTCAAGGCTCCATTGGGGCAGGTCATGGTCTGGAGGACATCATTCCCCTTCTGGCAGATAACATTGAAGGGAAAAAGCTTGAACTTCATCTAGTTGGTAAGATTAGGGAACCTTATTTGAAATTACTAAACAATTTAGCAAATGAGCATGGCGTCGTTGATTATTTTAAATACCATGGCATTAAATCGTTTGCAGACCTACCTAAATATTTATCTCAATTTGATGTGGGTTTAGCAATTCATAAGCCTTATAATGTAACCTATACTACAGGCGGCACTGCTTCCAATAAAATTTATGAATATGCTGCCTGTGGATTACCTGTGGTTTTATTTGATAATAATCATTACAGAGATTATTTAGAACAGTTTGAGTGGACTTATTTTACAGATGTTTCAGAATCGTCTTTACTTAAAGTATTTAGTAAACTAAAAAATAACCTTGACAGGGACTCAAAGAAGGCGAGACAAGATTTTGAATTGTCTTTTAATTTTGAACTATCATTTAAAAGATATTTAGAGCCTGTGCTGTTGAATCTAAATACATCTAATGATTAATTACGTTTGTTTCATTGGTAAAACTTTTAATCTTCTTAGTACTTGATGGCTAAAAAGAGAAAGTTAGCCATTGTTAGTACACATCCAATCCAGTACAATGCGCCGTGGTTCAGGTTAATGTCGCAACGGGATGAAGTAGACTTGAAAGTATTTTACACTTGGTCCCAATCCAAGGATAAAGTAAAGGATAAGAACTTTGGAATGGATATTAAATGGGATCTTCCTCTGTTGGAGGGGTATGATTACATGTTTGTTGATAATACTTCAAAAAACCCTGGATCCCATCATTTTTTCGGAATGGTCAACCCAAGTTTGATTTCAGAAATAAAAGCGTTTAAACCCGATGCCATTTTGGTTTTTGGATGGAATTTTAAAAGTCATTTAAAAGTTCTTCGGTATTTTAGAGATAAGACTGCAGTGTGGTTTAGAGGGGACTCGACACTAATTGGCGAAAGTCAAAAAATAAATTTCAAAATCATTTTAAGGCGGAAGATTCTAGGTTGGATATATCGAAATGTTGATTTAGCGTTTTATGTTGGGGCCGCTAATAAGGCCTACTTTCTCGCACATGGGATTAAAGACAATCAACTTATTTATGCTCCCCATGCAGTTGATAACGAAAGGTTTTTCGAGCCTCAGGAATTTTATCAAAAAGAAGCAACAATTTTAAGGAAAAAACTGGGCTTTAAACCAACTGATTTAGTGGTATTATTTGCTGGTAAATTTGAACCAAAGAAACAACCAGAATTACTTTTAAAGGCAATACAAAATGTAAATCAAACAAAAACAGAAAAGATAAAAGCCTTATTTGTTGGAACTGGTGTTTTGGAAGCATCCCTAAAACTAATGGCCCAGGGCGACTCAAATATCCAATTTTTAGGCTTTCAGAATCAGCAGAAAATGCCTATCATTTATCGAGTTGGTTCAATATTGTGCTTACCTTCTAAGGGTTCAGGGGAAACTTGGGGTCTAGCTGTAAATGAGGCTATGGCTTGCGCTAGACCAATTATTGTTTCAGACGAGGTGGGTTGTTCTATTGACTTGGTTAAAGACCTTAAAAATGGTTTTATTTTTAAAAGTGATTCTAAAAATGAGCTTGAGACAGTTCTTGAAAATTTAGAAATTCAAAAACTTAAACCAATGGGTGCATTTGCTCAGGATTACATAAAATCCTGGTCTTTTTTGAGTATAGTAGATAGTATTGAAAACACATTGAAAAGCTAATGTATCTATCATAAGGTCATGGAGCTCTGGACAATCATAGGACTCGTTGCTGTTATTTACGCCTTTATCAGTTTTATAAATGGACTAGGTAAAACTGTGCCAATTCTAGAGTTTATGATTCTCATAGCAGGCTTGCAGTGGATTGTTGGTCCACTTATAGAATACAGTTTCCCATCTGATCATTATCGCTACTACATGTACGTTGATCAAACAACTTACATGGGTTATATAGTCCCCGCTTACTCTGCTTTTATAATTGCCGCGTTTTTGGGTGTTCGTTTGAAGGATAAAATCTTTATTCCAATAGATGATTTAAAACGTTATAAAAAATATGGATTAACTGTTTTCGTGATAGGGGTAATTTTTGACTTGGGTTCGGGATACCTACCTGGTACACTAGGATTTTTTGCCTTTATCGTTGCCAATTTTAAATTCGCGGGTGCGATCATTCTTTTTTTTAGTGAAGATGCAAGGCTAAAAAAGATTTTTTACTTTTCAATTGTTTATCTCTTTCTCAGGTCTCTGCAGGCCGCGATGTTCCATGATCTTGTTTTATGGTCGGTCTTTTTCTATATGTTTTGGGCTTTAAAGTTTAAGCCTTCGAAGAAACAAATTTACACAACCATATTTATAGGGGTTTTCTCATTATCAACATTACAAACCATTAAGGCAGCCTATAGATCACAGATTTGGAATGGTTACCAAGGCAACCAATTAGAGTTATTTGTGAGTTTATTTGTTGATGCTTTATTTTTTGACGATTCCAGTACAAATACTGAACAGGATTTGACTGGTGACGAGAATAATGTCCGCCTTAATCAAGGCTGGATTATTAGTGCGATTTTAGATGAAATTCCTAAACGGGTTGATTATTTGGAAGGGACTACTATCAAAGAAGCTGTAACAGCATCAATTCTACCTAGATTCCTTAACCCAGATAAAAAAGAGGCGGGAGGCCGAGAAAACTTTATGAAATTTACGGGTTTGTCTTTGGGCGAAAACACTTCGATGGGAATAAGTATAATTGGAGAAGCCTACGGAAATTATGGAATCATGGGAGGGATATTATTTATGGGTATTTGGGGTTATTTCTTAGGTTGGTATTGGAAGATTCTTCTTAAAATCTTAGATAAAAATCCCTTGGTCCTTGCATTTCTTCCAATCATATTTTTGCAAGTAGTCAAAGCCGAGACTGAATTAGTGGTTGTATTGAATCACTTGGTAAAAGCGAGTATTGTCGTTTTTTTATTTTTTTGGGCTGTGAGAAAGATTCTCAAATGGAATTTAAGTCATGGCCAAGCATATTAATTTTATTAACCGATATCGTCTTAAAGGTTATAATAGTATTGAAGAATTATTCAATTCAATTTTCCTCCATTTATCAAAAACGGAATCGGTCATATGGACTACTTTGCCCAATTATGGGGCTTCAATTAATAGCTTGTTAAAAAATCTAGCCTCTATTCCAAAACAAAGAAATACGATTTACCATATTACCGGTGATGTCAATTATATAGCCATAAAGTTTGGGAAGCAGTCAATTTTAACCATTCATGACGTCCAATCAGCTTTAAGTGGATCATTTCTTAAAAAATTCATTATTTCATGGTTATGGTTTAAAATTCCTGCCAGAAAAGCAAAATTTATTACCGTAATATCAAAATTTACGAAATCAGAACTAATAGAAGTTATACCCAGGCATCAGCATAAAATAAAGGTGATTTACAACCCGGTAAACCCAAACATTAAACCTGATAATAATAAAGTTTTCAATGCTGAAAATCCTAAAATATTATGCGTTGGTACCAAAGGGAATAAGAATTTAAAGCGGATAATTTCGGCTGTAAATGGACTAAATATTGAGCTTATAATCCTTGGAGTACTTACTCCTATTCAAACTGATTTTTTAAAAATTAATAACATTCAGTATAATAGTTTCAATCAATTAGCATTTGATGAAGTGATCGAACTTTACCGTAATTGTGATATGGTCTGTTTTCCTTCGCTCTACGAAGGTTTCGGTATGCCAATAATAGAAGCTCAGGCGGTTGGTCGTCCAGTTTTGACTTCTAATTATGGAGCCATGAAAGAAGTTGCAGGCAACGCGGCATGTTTAGTAAACCCGTTGGATGAAAAGGAAATCAGAGAAGGAATTCTTAAAATTGTGGGTAATCAATCATACAGGGAAAATTTAGTAAAACAGGGCTTTCTTAACATTAGCAGATTTGATATTGACAAAATTTCCCAAGAATACCTGAATTTGTATAATCAAATACTCTAAAATAGAAAATCATAGCTTCAAAAAAGAAAGTCATACTTACAATTGATTGGTTTCTGCCAGGAACAAATTCCGGAGGTCCGGTTCGGTCTTATGCAAACATGATTTCATATTTTGAAGATAAGTTTGAGTTTTACGTTATAACTCGAGATACAGATTATTGCTCAGAAACACCATACGAACACATAAATTCGAATTCATGGAATAAGATTAACCCTAATACCTACGTCTATTATTTTTCTAATGATTGTCTCAACATTAAAAATTTTAAAAAA
>JBCCOJ010000071.1:0-14111 GCA_039025415.1 Bacteroidota bacterium
AAAAATCGAAACATTCATAATAACCTGATAAAAATTGCCCTTCAGGATATTGACGAAACCGATTATTTGGACACCTTTAATACCTTGGCTGAAAAGAAAATGCAAAGCCTAAATAGTTCTACCAAGAATAAACAACAAAAACAAAGGAAACTAGCCGATTATCTGCTTTATAGAGGTTGGGAATCGCACTTGGTTTATGAAAAAATTAGAGAATTAATAAAATGAAAATGCCCCAATAAAGGGGCATTTTTATAATTGAATTTTAGAAACTTATCTTTATTCTTGTAAATCTCTAATAACTCTACTTACAGCGTGTACAACACCATTAATAGCTTGTACGTCTGTAACGACTATTGGGTTTGAACCTCCATCTGGATCAGTTATAGCAGGTGTATTGGCATCAATAGTTATATTACCGCCGCCAAATGTTTCAATCTTACTAATTGAACAAAACTGATTATTTCTACTTAAATTTTTAAAATTAGTCTGTTTTCAAACACAATACACAAATTCACTTCAATTTTAGAGTTAATTGTTTAGTAACTATTTGATAACATGTAAACTATTAATAATCAGTATCTTTAGAATATTAACCCTTTAAATGATATAATCATGAAAATATTTTATTTCTTTTCGCGCTGTTGTTCGTACAGCTCAATTACGGACAGGCGACAGTAAACCAATCTAATGGTATTGTAAATACAACCATTAATAATCCGACTGGAATACAGGCCGATGAGGCATTTAGATTTCGATCTGGCAATGTTAGGCAACTTGATGCTGGTTCCAGCTTTACATTTAATAATTCCCGATGGTTTTCTTTGGGAAGGGTGAATACCGGTTCTCAATCAGTGTATGGATTACGTTTCCAGCTACCAAATAAATCAGCAATATTTGGCTATCAGGATATTAACGATGTTAACCCAAAAATTCAATGGGTAGGTACTGGCAGCAGTCTAGGGGATTTGGAGTTTAGGGTGGCCGATAGTTTTACCTCAACAAATTCATCTCTTGTTGCAACTATGAATAATGAAGGAAAAACTCAGTTTGGAAGAGTTAGAAATGTTGCTAATCCTTTACAACCTCCATTAGCAAAAGTTGAAATTGACAATAGCAATAATCCTAATGATTCAAGAGCCTATGGTTTAAGAATAAACTCAGACAACGCAGCAACAAATACCGTTACTGCTTGGGGTATGTTTGTCACTACTCAATCGGCATCGTCAATCAATCGAGGTGCCTCTTTTACAACAAAAGGAGGTACAAGTTCAATTGGGTTAGATTTAACAACAGATGGTAATACTAACTCAACTGGTATTAAATCACAAGTTAACACAGGAACCTCAGATAGAATAGGAATATTAGGCAGAACTTTAGGGTCTGGCACTTTTACAGCGGCTATTCACGGAGAACTTAGTTTTCCGGCAACAAATAGTTTCGCAGGATATTTTGATGGTGACGTATTTACAACAGGATCGTATCTTCCTTCTGATGAAAAATTAAAAGAAAATGTATCGGAGGAATTAACTGCTTTAGAAAAAATAAAATCGCTTCGTCCTGTTACTTATAATTATCGAAAGATAACTGAATTAAATCTATCAGAAAAGAAACAGCACGGTTTTATAGCGCAGGAACTTACCGAAGTTTATCCAGAGCTTACATTAGACATAACAAAACCCGTTTTCAATAAGGAAGGTGAAAGAATTTCATATTTTAGCTTTAAAGCTGTAAACTATGAAGGTTTAATACCAATTCTAACTTCAGCAATCAAAGAGTTAAATGGTGAATTATTACAATTAAAGGAAGAACTAGCTTTACTAAAAAGAGGAGGTAGCTCAGAAGATGTATCATCAAATTCGACTTTGGAAAATGTAAGAGGCAATACGCTTGAACAAAACGTTCCAAACCCATTTTCAAATCAAACTACCATAAAATACGAATTACAAAGTTTGAACCGCAACACGGGTTTAATGATTTTTGATATGACCGGGAAAATTATAAGGGAACTGCCAATACGCTCTAAAAGTGGCGAAATAACAATCAATGCGTCTCAGATTGGTAAAGGAATGTTTATCTATGCAATTGTTGAAAACGGTCAAGAATTGATTTCGAAAAGAATGATTATTAAGTAGCCTTTTTTGACTATGTTTTTCATTTAATTTTAAATAGAAAATGCCTTCAAAAGAATTTGAAGGCATTTGTATTTTACCGAAATAATAATTTGATTAAATCCAGTAAAATTAGTTTGTAGTGTCAGGGATAAGAACACCATTAATCACATGAGCAACACCGTTAATACCTTGCACATCAGTTGCAGTGATTTCAATACCCATGTTTCCAGAACTATCAGTAATCATAGGATTTTCACCTTGTGGCAAATTAATCGTAATCATATCACCTTCTAATGTTGCTGGCATAACCCCATCTGAAAGATCTCCAGCTCTAATATTATCATTAAGTACATGATGTAGTAATACACTATTCAATAAATCATCAGGAATATCAGTTAAGTCATCCCATGCAATGTCACTATCCAATAAAGCCTGAAACGCATCGTTAACTGGAGCAAAAACAGTAAATGGCCCATCTCCAGAAAGGGTAGGTATCAACATGGGGTCTGTCGAAGAACCGTCAGCTTCAGTCAAAGCTGCAACTAAACTTGACAACCCTGGATTTGCAATTGCATGATTTACGACAGTTGGCAAATCAATAACCCCATCTACAACATGAATCACACCATTTGTTGCTACGATATCAATTAGCCCAGGTACAACATCAGCACCGCCATTATCAACACCTCCATTAAAAGTTACTCCAGAGTCTGTATTTATATAAAGGCTTAAATTCGGGTCATCCATTGGGTCAGAGTCGCCTTCATCAAATTGAGCCAAAGTCGGCACATACATGTTCATTAATCCTGTTGACAATGCAGCAGTGTTTCCAACTACATGATTTAATAGTATATCACTTAGTGCATTTTGATTTGGATTTCCAAAATTTGTAAATGCATCATTAGTGGGTGCAAATACTGTAAATGGACCGTCGGCTTGTAAAGCACCTACTAAATTTTCGTCAGTTAGAGCATCTACTAATTCAGATAATCCGCCATTTGCGGATGCATGGTCAACAATACTTGGTAAGGTAATCACCGCATCTACAATATGTACTGTTCCGTTAGAAGCATCAAGATCTGCTCCACCGTCAATTACCGAAGAGATACCGTTAAAGGTAACACCTCCAGTAGTATCAAAATAGATACTTAAGTTCTCACCACCGGCACCATCAGCATTTGTGCTCGCATATGGGCTAGTTGCAGCAGCTAAATCAGCTGCAGTTAAATCTGCCGAAATAACATGGTTCAATAATACTTGTTGCAAAACATCACCAGGGATATCAGTTAAATCATTCCATGTAGGATCTGTATCCAATAAATCTTGAAATGCTTGATTGGTTGGAGCTAAAACCGTGAAAGGTCCACTACCGGTTAAAATACCATCCAAATCACCAGGAGCAATTTGAAGCGCAGTTACCAAAGTTGTCAAATCTGCGCTCGATGCTGCTAATTCAACAATATTTGGTGTAGTTGTCATTGGTGGAGGTGTAGCATCGTCATCATCACTACATGCGTTAAATGCAAAAACTACAAATAACAGGGGTAATAATCTAAATGTTTTTGAAATAAATTTCATTTTTTTGAGTTTTTTTGTGAAACATTAATATTAATAATTCATTAGTCTGTTCAGCAAAGTTATATAATGGTTAAACAAAAACTGTTCGCAACCCTGTATTTTATATTTACTTTAACTTTAAGTATATACGCACAAACCACCGTTAACGGATATGATTCTAACGATAAACGGCACGGTATCTGGAAAAAAGACTATGCCGGAACCAATCAGCCACGTTATGAAGGACAGTTCGAACACGGCAAGGAAGTCGGTCTTTTTAAATTCTATACCTTAAATAGAGGTAAGAGTGTTTTAAGTGCGACTAAACTCTTCAATAAAGAGAATCAAATGGCTGAGGTCAAATTTTTCTCATCAACTGGGAAGTTAATTAGTGAAGGCAAAATGAACGGGAAAAACTACATCGGCGACTGGATATTTTACCATAATAAAAGTGACGCCGTGTTATCGCAAGAATTTTATAATAAACAGGGAAACCTTCAAGGTGAAAAAACTGTGTATTACGATAACGGACAAATTGCAGAGGTCTCAAATTACCTTGACGGAAAATTAAACGGAAAAAATCTTATTTACGCAAAAGATGGAACGTTGCTCAAATCATTTACGTACAAAAACGACGAACTTCACGGTGAAACAAAATATTACGATGCCGATGGTAATATAAAAGGTGAGGGCGTTTACCAACATAATCGAAGACATGGTATTTGGAAATACTACGAAAATGATAAGCTCGTTGAAACGAAAGACCACACCCGGCGTTCAAAGAATCCGGCTAAAAATTGACTTTTCCAATTATAACATTCAAATACACCTACATTTCAAACCCCATTAAAGGGCTTTTAAAATTTTGAGGTTTGCCACCTTAACTGAAAGCATCAGGAGATGAAATGTATTTCAAATCTTAATTACACAATAATAAAAGATTCTGAATCGAGTTCAGAGTGACAATCTTTATTATTTAAAGACATCCTTATTTGATAAATTTCCTTGGACTGTAAAGCAAGAGCAGTCTTATTTTCAATCGAAATTCAGTAAATTTGCAAAATTGCTGAAATCACGTTTAAGTGTAAGAATTATCAAATATTTCCGATAAAGGTTGTATGAAAAACAAAAGAGTCATAATAGGTCTTTCTGGAGGTGTAGACTCCAGTGTCGCAGCTTATCTTCTAAAAAATCAGGGTTATGAGGTTATTGGTCTTTTTATGAAAAATTGGCACGATGATAGTGTGACGATTTCAGATGAGTGCCCGTGGCTAGATGATAGCAATGACGCTATGCTCGTGGCCGATAAACTAGGCATCCCGTTTCAAACGGTCGATTTAAGTGCGCAATATAAAGAGCGCATTGTCGATTATATGTTCGATGAATATAAAAAAGGACGAACCCCAAACCCCGATGTACTTTGCAATCGTGAAATTAAATTTGATGTTTTTATGGATATCGCGCTCAATCTCGGCGCAGATTTGGTAGCAACAGGTCATTACTGTCGAAAAGATACCATTAAAGTTGAGGGGCAACCAATTTACAGATTACTTTCAGGTGTTGATACTAACAAGGACCAGTCTTATTTTCTATGTCAGTTATCACAGCAACAGCTTTCCAAGGCCTTGTTTCCGGTAGGTAAACTTACCAAACCAGAAGTGAGGGAAATTGCTAAAGCCCAAGGCCTGATTACAGCTAATAAAAAAGATTCGCAAGGCCTGTGTTTTATAGGAAAAGTGAGGTTGCCTGAATTTCTTCAGCAAAAATTAAGCCCTAGGGAAGGTGTCATTGTTGAAATTGAAAAGGAAAACCCTAAATATCTTAACGGGGTTTCTAATTTTGAAAATAAGACCCAAGAATTATCATACAAATCAAGAAAGCCAAGTTATAACATTTCCGAAGGGAAAATAGTCGGCAAGCATCAGGGAGCACACTATTTCACTAAAGGTCAGCGAAAGGGACTTGCCGTTGGCGGAACGCCCGAGCCGCTCTTTGTGATTGAAACCGATGTCAATGAAAATGTAATTTACACTGGGCAAGGCCATTCACATCCAGGACTGAAACGAAGCGTTCTGTTTGTTCATGATGATGAATTGCACTGGGTACGGGAGGATTTAAAACTGAAAATTGACGAGACCATGAAGGTCATGGCAAGAATTAGGTACCGTCAACCGTTGGAGGAGGCTGTCTTGCATAAAACGGATGGGGGTATGTACGTTGAATTCAAAAACGACCAGTTTGCAATCGCCGAAGGCCAATTTGTAGCTTGGTATCTACAGGACGAATTGGTTGGTTCGGGGGTTATTTCTTAAATTAGCTAAAAAAAGATGCTATGCGACAATTAATATATCTTGCGGCCTTGTTCGTTTTTTTGGGCTCTCATGCTCAAGAGGATGCTTGGGTTTATTTTGTGGATAAGCAAAATGTGGAAGCTTCCATCGCCAATCCTTTAACGATTTTGAGTCAGGCCTCGGTAAACCGAAAAAATGCTAAAGGCATATCTATTGACGAAAGGGATGTCCCAGTTAATGAAGCTTACATTTCCCAAATCAAGACTGCAACTGGGGTTTCGGTAATGGCAAAATCAAAGTGGTTAAATGCTATTCACGTAAGAGGCGAGGCAGACGACATCAATGCCTTGGCAAACGCTTTTGCATTTATTAATTTTATTGACTTTGCCGACGATAATTTAAATACAGCTGGAAGAATTAGCGTTGAAAATGACAAATTTTCGATTGAGAACACAACTGTTTCATTTAATTATGGTGATACCCAGAATCAAGTTGAAATGATTGGTGTAGACCAATTGCATCTAGACAATTTTACTGGAGATGGGATTATTATAGCGGTGATGGATTCGGGGTTTCCCAATGTTGATACGATGGGTGCTTTTCAGCGTTTAAGGGATAATAATGATTTATTGGGCGGCTATGATTTTGTGGATAGAACTGAAAATATTTTTGATTTTTCGGCTAATGATCATGGTACAAAAGTTTTGAGCAATATGGCAGGGTTTATCCAAGATGAATTTGTTGGTACTGCACCTGATGCCTCTTACTATGTATTTAGAACAGAAGATGTGTTTAGTGAAACCCCAGTTGAGGAGAGTTATTGGGTAGAAGCCGTTGAGCGTGCCGATAGCCTAGGTGTGGATATCATAAATACCTCACTTGGTTACAGAACCTATACAAACCCTAATTATACCCATACTGCAGCAGATTTAGATGGTAGCTCTACATTTATCACTAGAGGTGCTAATATCGCTAACGACAAGGGAATTTTGGTGGTTACTTCAGCCGGTAATTCAGGGTCTAGCGGCGTTGGTGCGCCGGCAGATGGCACGGGGGTTTTTAGTATAGGAGCAGTTAATGCCAATGGCGAATATGCTAGTTTTAGCTCTCAGGGGAGTGAGGCGCAAGCCACCTTAAAACCAGATATTGTGGCTCAAGGCCAAGGAGCTGCGGTTGTTGACGACTCAAATTCTATTGTCAATAATAATGGTACATCATTTAGTTCGCCAATTATGGCGGGAGGATTGGCGTCATTATGGCAAGCATTACCAGATGCGACAAATGAAGAGATAAAACAATACGCTAAGGCATCTGCTTCCCAGTTCAACAATCCAGATTTCTTTCTTGGTTTTGGTATACCCAATCTAGCCAATGCGTTAAATATTGGGCTATCAGTTCAAGAGGAAACCTTTGAAAAGGTAACTATTTTTCCAAATCCCGTAAGGGATATCTTGACCATTCAAATTCCTTCCCGCGAGGCATTGAACGAGCTCAATATTGTGGACCTAACAGGAAAAATTGTAATGAGTCTAGTATTAAATCAAAACGCAACTGAATTGGATATTTCAGGATTAGCAAAAGGCATTTATATTTTGAATATTCAATCTGGGAATGTTTCAAGTGCATTTAAATTGATTAAATCTTAATGCCTAACAGAATAACTGAACTTTTTGGAATTAAATACCCAATCATCCAAGCAGGGATGATATGGAATAGTGGATGGCGGCTTGCCTCTGCTGCGAGTAATGCGAATATTTTGGGCCTTATAGGCGCTGGCTCTATGTATCCCGAAGTGCTTCGGGAACATATTCAAAAATGCCAAAACGCCACCAACAAACCTTTTGGTGTAAACGTGCCAATGCTCTATCCAGACATTGAAGAAATAATGAATATCATTGTTGAAGAAGGTATTAAAATCGTATTCACTTCTGCTGGAAATCCAAAGACCTGGACCACATGGCTCAAAGAAAAGGGCATTACTGTTGTGCATGTTGTGAGCAGCGTTAAATTTGCATTAAAGGCTCAAGAGGCAGGCGTTGATGCGGTAGTAGCCGAGGGTTTTGAGGCCGGTGGCCATAACGGTCGCGAAGAAACAACCAGCTTCACCTTGATACCTATGGTGAAAGAGCAGCTTGATATTCCACTAATAGCTGCTGGAGGTATAGCTACTGGAAAAAGCATGTTTGCCGCAATGGTATTGGGAGCAGATGGTGTACAAATAGGAAGTCGTTTTGTGGCAAGTGTGGAATCTTCAGCCCATGAAGATTTTAAGAATGTCGTAGTCAACGCGAAGGAAGGTGACACCCAACTCACTCTTAAAGAATTGGCTCCGGTTCGATTAATAAAAAATAAGTTCTACAGTGATATTCAGGAGCTTTACACCAAAGGCACCTCAGCTGAAGAGCTTAAAAAACTACTTGGGCGCGCGAGGGCAAAAAGAGGGATGTTTGAAGGCGACCTTGTTGAAGGCGAATTAGAGATTGGCCAGATATCCGGATTGATTTACAACATAAAACCTACCTCCCAAATCGTTGATAACCTGGTTGCTGAATATCAGGAAACTCTAGATAAGATAGAGAACTTGGCCCTTTAGAAACGCAACGTTTTATGATTAGAAATTTTTACAAGGAAGAATGGAAAACCATCGAGTTTGACGAAAACATCGCAGACAATGAGCATTTCAAGATTTCAAACTACGGGAGATTATTAAATTGTAAGGATAGTGAGCCTTTTTTGGTAAAGAAGTACTACATCAACGGTTATCAAAATTTACCTGTTAAACAGAAAAAGAACGGCAACCAGACTAGTAGATACGTTCATAAATTGGTTGCGCAGCACTTTCTGGAACAAGGTGACGGGGAATATGTGATTCATTTGGATTATGACAAGACCAACAACAAAGTTGAAAACCTAAAATGGGCCACGAAACGCGAAAAGGAAGTACACCAATTTACCAACCCAGAGTATCTTAACAGGAAACCCCTTATTACCTACTCGAAGCTAACCGAAACCAAAGTAAAATTGATCAAGAGAAAAATCAACGACCCCAACCGAAGAACCCGACTAAAAATGATTGCCAAACAATTTGGTATTTCAGAAATGCAACTACACCGCATAAAAACTGGTGAGAACTGGGGACATGTGACGGAATATTGAAAAAAGAGATATTAAACAAAAAGAGGCCGAAGCCTCTTTTTTTTGAAACGTTTTCTAACAATCTAATTATATATCCCTCTAAATGAAAAGCTAAAAAAGTTTCGTACAAAGATTTTACCTACTACAATAAAATCTCGCGATGGTAAAAGTAACATAAAAATCAATACAGAAAATCAGACTTTTAACTTTTATGATTTTTTCAATAACGCGTTTTCCAAAATGCTAAACAATTAAAGATATTATGATTTTTCTGTCAAAGTTCTTTTTATAACTTATTCGATTACATTTGCGCATTTAACTTCCGCAAGTGTCATTTTCAAATTACAGTAAAGAATTTAGCTATAATCTAAAATTGGCTTCCCCAGTGATTTTGGGGATGCTCGGTCATACCTTTGTTGGGTTTGTTGATAATGTAATGGTGGGACAACTTGGTACCGCTCAATTAGCTGCAGTTTCGCTTGGTAATAGTTTCATATTCATAGCAATGTCAATTGGCATCGGATTCTCTACCGCTATTACTCCATTGTTGGCTGAGGCAGATACATCAGGAGATTTTAAAAGTGGAAAATCTGCTTTTAAGCACGGGCTTTTTTTATGTACACTTTTGGGGCTATTGCTTTTTTTATTGGTCTTTCTCTCTAAGCCAATTCTATACTTAATGAAACAACCAACCGAGGTAGTGCAATTAGCAATCCCATATCTGGATTTGGTCGCGATATCACTAATCCCTTTAATCATCTTTCAGGCATTCAAGCAGTTTAGTGATGGTCTCTCAATGACCAAATATCCTATGTATGCAACTATTTCGAGTAATATTGTCAACATAGGACTTAATTATGTTTTGATTTTTGGAAAATTTGGTTTTCCTGAATTAGGCATTTTAGGTGCAGCCTACGGAACGCTTATTTCAAGGGTAATCATGATAATTCACCTCTGGTGGTTTTTGGAAAAAAATAAAAAATCAAGGGACTATTTAAAAAACATCAAACTATTCGTACTTGAAAAGGCCATGTTCAAAAAGATTATTGGTCTTGGCGCACCTAGCTCGATGCAGATGTTTTTTGAAGTGGCCATATTTACGGCGGCTATTTGGTTAAGTGGACTACTGGGTAAAAATCCTCAGGCGGCCAATCAAATTGCCCTTAATTTATCTTCAATCACCTTCATGTTTGCGGTTGGTCTAAGCGTAGCTGCGATGATACGTGTTGGCAATCAAAAAGGGTTGAAAAAATATATTGAATTGAGACGCATCGCTCACTCCATATTTGTAATGGCGATAATATCATCTGTTTGCTTTGCAACAATATTTGCCATTTTCCATAAAGAGCTCCCGAAATTATACGTTGATTTTGACGATGCGCAGAATTATAAAGACAATTTTGAAGTAGTTAGCATTGCGGCACAACTTATGATTGCTGCCGCTATATTTCAGATAAGTGACGGTATACAAGTGGTCGTCTTAGGCGCTTTAAGAGGTTTACAGGATGTAAAAATACCAACCCTAATTACCTTTATTGCCTATTGGCTGATTGGTTTTCCAATAAGCTTTATCCTTGGAGGTGAAGATTATTACGGTAGTTTTGGTATTTGGTTAGGTTTATTGGCGGGCTTGAGTTCTGCAGCAGTTTTATTATGGTGGCGATTTGAATATTTAACTAAGAAATTGGTTCAAGTAGAGGGTTAAAAGCGCTATATTAAAACACCATTAATTTTTAAGTCTAGGTCTACCAATATACTCGAAACAAGACGTTGGGGGTAATTCCAATTCCAAATCGCTCAATAGATTCAACTGAATCGTTCAAATTGTTGTTGCCTCGATATTCAATACCTATAAGATTATCCCGATTATAAATATTTCGAATGGAAAAACCAACCTTAGCTCGTAGCTTATTGGTTTTAGACATCTTAAAACTATAGGTAGAAGAAAAGTCCAGACGATGGTAAACAGGCAATTCACCGGTGTTTATG
Organism: Bacteroidota bacterium; assembly: GCA_039025415.1. Lineage (GTDB taxonomy): Bacteria > Bacteroidota > Bacteroidia > Flavobacteriales > Flavobacteriaceae > Psychroserpens. The sequence continues at coordinate 11,084 of JBCCOJ010000071.1, forward strand.
CCATCATTAAAAACCAGCTCCTCGTTTCTTGTTTGTGCAATGGTAAATGGTCTCCCGGTTTGCCATTTCCATCCCAGTACCATTTGGAGATTATTTAATTTATATCCAAGCGCAGTTGAAATAGCATGGGTGACATTTGACTTTGATTTAAAGGACCTATTTTCATTTAGGTTTTTAAATCTACTTTGAGAATTATTGAAAGAATAACTCACCCAAGAATTAAAACCCATAAAACGTTTGTTTACAAAAATATCTGCACCCACAATATTTTGGTCGCCGATATTGAACCCACTATTGCTTGGATTTAAAAACCCTAGCGTTAACGAATTTACATTTGATAAAGATTTGTAATACACGTCGCCATCAACACTAAATCCACCTTTAGAATAGATCAGACCTGCCGAAACATGCTTACTATTAATAATTGGAAAATCACTGCCATTGGATAATCGCCAAACACTATTTTCCAAAGACAAATCGCTAAAAACTGTTTCGTCAATTTCGCTTATGATTTGATTCTTGATTTCTGCGCTGGCCTGAAGCTTAAAACGTTTATTCAAAGACTTGAACATCAAAATTCTTGGCTCTAATCGAACAGCATTCAATTCTTTGAAATAGGTGGTTCTTAATCCAACTGAAATATCCACCAACTTTGGATTTTTATAATACCATTGACCGAACGCACTATGGGTCTGCACAACGCTTTGTTCGGTATCCAAAACAAAACTAAGATCTGTTGTATTTACAAAAGCATACGACACATCCTTTAAGGTGTATTGATACCCAAAATCAAGCGTACTTTGCTTGGAGGCTTGATAGTTAAGTTCTGCGGAGATTCCAGAGTCAAAAACCGAATTTCGTTTTTCAAAATCTGAGACTTGCTCAGCGCCTTCAGTTGTAATGAAATTATAATTTAAGGCATAATCAGAAAAAAAGGCTTCCACATTAAGACTCAAATTGGTACGCCATTGAAAGTTCCAGCCCAACCCATAACCTTGATTGTCAATTTCAAGTAGATCATTGAATCGACGATCGGAATCCTCTTCTCCTGAAACATAATCCAAATCGTTTTGTATACTAATTAAACTTGCATACAAGGCATTTTTGGCATTTGGTTTATAATTTATTTTTACATTAAAATCTGAAAATGAGAAATCATTAGACCCTTCATCTTCTTGGCTTATTTTTGTGTTCTCAAATACTTTATTGGACAGTTGTTGAAAGGTGAAGGTTTCTAAAACGTCGGTGTAGCTTCTTCTCAAAGCAGCCTGTACATTTAACTTATCATCTACCAGCGGCACTTCTACTAAAGCATCAACATTTATCCCATTGATTCCCGCTTGTGCCTTAAACGTATTGTCAATTTTACCATCAGATTTAATATCAGTGACACTCGACAGACGCTCTCCGTATCGCGAATGGGTTCCTTTATTTATAAAATTCAGCTCTGAGGTGATATTGGGGTTTAATGGGGACAACATCCCAAATAAATGACCTTTGTGGTAAATGGTTATCCCATCCCAAATTACTCGGTTCTGATCTGATGCTCCCCCACGAACAAAGAAACCTGTTGCCGTTTCATTTGGACTTAAAACCCCAGGGAGTAATTGGATACTTTCAAGAATATCAGGCTCTGTCAAACCAGGGAGTACCCCAAGTTTTGTTGGGTTAATGTTATACTCGCCGGTTCGGTTTTTTTCAATTCCTCTGGTAAGAAAACTTTTAATGACTATTTGGTCAAGATTATGGGTCAAGGCGCTGTTTTCTTTAACGACGTTGACAATAATGTAGCGTTTACCTACAATTTTATAGTAAAGACCGGTTTGCTCCTCAAGCTCGAATAACAGTTCATCTAACGTTCGCCTTTCTCTATTTAAGCTAACCTTTTTGCTGCTTGTATATTCATCCTTAAATGAAAAAAGAACACTGTAAGTATCTTCGACTTCGGTAATGACGTCTAAAAGCGCTTTCTCTTTAAATTGAATATAAAAAGCCTCTTCTTGCGAAAAGGCCGAAAATGAAAGTAACATCAAAACCAAGACACAGATTAACCTCATCTCTTGTGCCCTAGTTTAATGTTACGTTTTTCTTTTTCAAAATAAGTAATGTCCAGAGGTCCAAAAACAGTTTTTAGGGCAAGGTTTAAATCGTCGTTAGGAAAACCTCCAGTAAATACGACATCTTCGTCAATCTCTGAGGTGTCAAAAACAACCTCAAATTCCTTTTCCATAGCCTTAAGAACGTAGTGGAGTGGAACACTTTTAAAGGTGCTTTCGCCATCAATCCAAGTTGGTGCATATTTAGAAGTCTTAAAGGTTTCGACGTCAAATCCGTTTATCTTTCTAACCTCATCCCCTGGCATTAGAATGTGATTAGACGTTTTAGTTTTTACACCTACTTTACCTTCATAGCAAACCACATCAAAATAACTTTCGGTTGAGTTGACATTAAATTGGGTACCAAGTACTGAAACCTCTCCATTGGAGGTAATTACGGTAAATTTTTTACCTTTTGCTACTTTAAAAAAGGCCTCTCCTTCAAGATGTAGCATTCTTTGAGAATCCCATTTGCTTTCGTCGTAACTTAGTTGTGACTTTGAATTAAGTAAAACCTCCGAGCCATCTAAAAGAACTATGGATTTGTGTTCCCCAAATCCGGTTTCATGGCTAGTGGTATCATTTTGTAAAAACATAAACAAGCCCAACAGAACAATTATTGAGGCAGCGATACTTCCAATCCATCTAAGTTGGATATATTTCCCCTTAGGCTTTTCGGCATCTAATCTATTTGTGATTTTTGAAAATGTAGGTTCAATCGAACCTTCCAAGGAATCGAAGGTTTCCAGTCCTTTTTTCAGCTTCAAATAGGCCAAATAATCTTTAGTACTAACGCGTTTTTTTAATTCAGCATCAGTCAAATTACATTCTAACCATTTATCTAAAAAGGTATTAGAATATTCAGTATTGTTTTAATCACTCATCATATCATTTATTAAGACAACCCAGAAATAAAAAACCCTACCTAAATC
>JBCCOJ010000072.1:0-14071 GCA_039025415.1 Bacteroidota bacterium
CAATAAATTAATTGTAAGTCCCAATGGTTCAGATCTCACTAATGAATTAATTGAGGTAAGAGGTCCAGCTAATGAGGTTATTCCAACAGATTTATGGCTATTGGTTATTGAAGGTGATGCTAACGCCAGTAATTACGGGAGAGTTGCAGAGGAAATTCAGCTTGGTGACGGCACTAGAACTTTTGGAGCAAATGGTATTTTCGCCATCGTTTGCAATTACACCGATGAAAATACGAGCGTTGTGACAACCAACCCTTATAGCGCGCTGATGAACCCTGATGCGACCGTTCTTGAAATCGAGTTGACTGGAAATGATGTTACAGGCGGTAGCTCAAGTAATGTATCCTCTCAAACACCTGATATTGGGTATGATGGTAATTTTAGCGATGCAACAGGTTCGTATATGTTAATTCAAGGTAGCGACCCTGACAACGTTTATATCGATGGACCAAATGCTGGTGATGCTTTAGCGTTTGATGGTAATATTGATGCGACGGGCCCACAGACTTCTTGGATTTTATATGACTCGGTAGCATATATGGATGATGATATTGAGGGTGGAGGTCCAGAAAGAGCTTATGCGCAAATTGTGTTTGCCCAAGACCAAGCAACAAATGGCGCCGATCAAACTGCCACAGACGGTGCAAATGTAATTGATTTTCCTTTTGGTGACCCGCATATTATAATTCGACAAGGGACTAACACTGGATTCACAATTGATGATTGGGCCATTGCAGATACAGATGAAAGCTCCCCGGACTGGGAATTTAAATCTGATGCCGCTTTACCTGATGCGTTTCAGGATTGGGATGGAATCAATACCGTTTATGGTACATTAAATCCCACAGCATCTGCGTTGTCAATAGATGAAAGTGATTTACAATCAAGTTTGAGCGTTTACCCTAATCCGGCCGAAACCATTCTTTTTGTTAATACATCAAACCAAACGAAAATTGATTCGATTGATGTTTATAATATTCTCGGTAAGCGCATTTTAAATGTAAATAATTTAGTTGATGATTCAATCAATGTTTCAGAAATGACTTCAGGATTATATCTTTTAAAGATAAAATCAGGAAATAGCTCGGTTACAAAGCGATTAATTATTAAATAGAAAAAACCGAATTATATAATTAGTTAGTTGAAAAAAGGAGTAACAGAATAAAATGAGTTACTCCTTTTTTATTGAACTTAATAAAACTTTTTGCATTTAAGCGTCCCAACAGAAATGTTTGCTGTTTTATAGCTTTTTTAGAGCCGCATTCGCAGAAGCAAGCCGGACGGAGCAAAAAAGGTTAATTTGGAAAAAATGATATGAAGTATAACTATCCTGATTCATTCCGATTAAGTCAATAATGATATATTTTTTCTATGGGCCTTCAATCATTTTTGCGGTGTAATTCAAATCGTATTCTAAGACCATTACCTTTTTGAAAAAAGCAATACCATACATGGTCATCAGTGCTTTGGCATTTACGTTACTCAACGTCTCCATAAAACAGTTGAAGTCTTTTGACGTATATCAAATAGTATTCTTTAGATCGGTTGGCTCATTGTTTTTTACGATTCCTTTAATTTTTAAATCAAAGTTATCACCATTTGGCAATAAAAAGGGCTTACTCATAATTCGAAGTGTTGTAGGTCTTATTTCAATGATTTTCTTCTTTAAGTCCTTAAAATATCTACCCATGGGATTTGCAGTATCCCTAAGATATATTGCACCTATCTTTGCCTCTTTTTTTGCACTTTTATTATTAAATGAGAAAGTTAAGCCAATACAATGGTTATTTTTTGTTATTGCTTTTTCAGGTGTCTTAATGCTAAGAGGGTTTGATACCCCTGCACAAAATATAGGTTTGCTTTTTGCCTTGGTTTCAGCAATTTTTGCTGGCTTGGTTTACATTGCTATAAGAAAGATTGGTAATCAAGATCATCCCTTGATTGTAGTAAATTATTTCATGATAATTTCAGCGGTCGTTGCAGGTTTGATGACATTTCCTAATTGGATACAACCGATGGGTTACGAATTGCTTATTTTTTTGAGCTTAGGTTTGTTCGGCTATTTTGGTCAGTTTTATATGACAAAGGCCATGCAGATTGGTGAAACAAATCAAGTCGCTCCGCTAAAATACTTGGAAGTACTTTTTACGATTTTTATAGGCTTGATATGGCTAAATGAAACTTATACGATTTATAGCTTATTTGGCGTCTCATTAATTGTAATTGGCTTAAGCCTGAATGTTATGGTGAAGAAAAATTAAAAAAATCATTTATCTTCTTCAATCAATTCATCATATTCCCAAACGCCACTAGTCAATACTTTTCCATCCTTTCCATAAAAGGTGCCTTTCCCATTTCGTTTGTCTTTATCCCAATTACCAACGTATTTTTCGCCATTGGTCCAATAATAAATCCCTTGGCCGCTTCTTAAATCATCCTCATACGAACCTTCATAGTGTTCCCCATCAATCCAATAAAATGTACCTTGCCCATGACGTTTATTGTCCATCCATTCGCCCTCATACCGGCTTCCAGAATCTAAAATTGCTACACCAACACCATTTGCTTTTTTATTTTTGACTTGCCCAACATAATGTAATCTATTTCCCTTGGTACTTTTGAAGGTGATGTACTCGCCATAGACCTTTTCCTTCATTTGCTTTTTGATGCTGCTCAGTTGCATTTGAGCTTTTTCTAGGGCAAAATTCAGCGAATCGAAGGTCTTTTCATTTGTCGTTTCATCTACATTGATTTCTCCTAAATCAGTGATTTGATTTGCATCTAGGTTGAGGTTTTTATCTTTCACCTTGCGTTCTAGGTGTAATAGTTTTAGGGCAATGGTCTTTCTTAGTTCTGTATCCATTGCCGAGCTACCGGAGATTTGCTCATACTGATTCAAGGCTTCCTGGTACTTCCCATTAATCAACAATGAATCAGCATCTGAAATTACTTGTTCCGATTCAATTTTAAGATTGTTGACTTCTTGTAGGTCCATTAATCGGCTAACATCAGCTTTGAGAGCGCTTGTTTTGTAAACAAAATAAAAACAGACAATGGCTAAAATAGCTACAGCGCCATAGGACAAATAATTTACTTTTTTGGTATCACTCATTTTGATTATCAGTTTCATTAATCCCGAAAATGAATTTCAGGTAGTTTGTTTTTAACCCGTCTAATATCTGGTGAGAAATACAAATGCATTCTTACCGTATAATTTTGATTGTAAATACCGCCATTTTCCAAGGTTTGCCCGAAGGAATACATAAAACCTGCAGCAACAGTTAATCTAGGGTTTATGATGTAACCAAGTGTGGTATTCAATCTTAAATCCTCAAATGGACTTCCAACGACTGCTTTTCCGCTTTGCATTATAAGTTCAGATTCTGGAGAAACATAAATTGATTTTGATTGTAATTTCGGGGTGTTTAGCGGTATTTTTAATCTAAACATATAACGCCATCTGTTTCTAAAAAGATAATCGGATTCTTCGGCAAAACTTTTGGACCAACGGTGTTCAATCCTAATTCTGTGATAAGCCATAGCGTTCCAAATTGGTACGGCAAATTGGTATTCGTGCCATATTCTGAATTCAGGTATTATATCTTCAGTTTCAGATTTGTCGCCCGTATCAAAATTAAACCTTAAGACACCTCCCAAACTAAAGTTCACATATTTATTGTAAATATAGCCTATGGCATGACGATTGTAAATCTGGCCTATTTGACCAACGTATGGCGTATCATCACTTTCTTCTAATCTAAAATGCGTTTGAGCCACCCAAAACAGGCGTTTTGAGATTCTGATGTTACCGTAGGTATTTATCCATAGTCTTGTTTTGACATCATTGAACTCTGATTCTTCGGGTAAGGTTTGGTTTGTTTCTTGTGCATCCAAACAGGAAAAACCTAAAGAAAAAACAATTAGAACTTTAAATATCCCCTTCATTAAATGCTTCATTACTTACTCCAAAAAGTTTCAAAATTTCAATTGGGTCGTCGATACGTTTCAATTTACGTTCAAGCTTTCTTGTGTCCTCATTTCTCATAGCTAACATCCTCCGGTTTAAATACTGCATTTTCTCAACAAACATAGACTGATTTTCACAGCTTAAATTCTTCTTTATTTCATTCAGAAAATAAGGTATAAGGTATTTTTCATAGGCTCTGGTTATACGCTTTTTAACCTCCTCATCCATAATGGTCGCTGTAAAAGGATTCCAAACCTGGTCTTGGTAAAGCTTTTTGATTTCTTGTTGCTGGGTAGGTATGCTTTGCACAGCTAAAACCAAATCGGTAGTCCCTTTGAAGCAAGAAGATAGTTCTTGACCGAGTTTTAATTTATTGAGGCTCTCTTCTGTTTTTGAATACGAGGAAAGTGTCTTGTTTGTAAAACGTTTAATACCATCCAGTGAATTTTTGATTTCTTTTGGTAGACCATTTTTTAAAGAATCTACCAGTTGCCTTAGCTTATCAGCTCTAGACACCATTTGTTTTTCTTGCTTAAGAAAGGCCGCTTCACGCTTATTTATAGTTAATTTCTCCTCTAGTTGAACTTTTAGCTTATTTGAGACCTCGTTTGAGAATTTTGCGAGTTCGAGAACACTTGATAGGTCTTTTTTAGAAAGGTCATAAAATGATTTTTCCAAAACGTAAATACGTTCATTTGAAATGGAATCCTTTACCCGTATAATTTGCTCTGGGAAACCATCTGGCCATAAACCATCTATCACTTTTTCTCGCGTTATGTGTTTTAGGGTGCCTGCATTATGATATGAAACCAATCTTCCAATTGAGCCAAGATAATCCAATTGGAGTTTCTCTATGATACTAAAGAGATAGGCGGTTTCATTATCGCTGAGTTTGAGAATATTCAGTTGTGGATTTTTTGTTATGCTTTGAAGTGTGGACTTTGTTTTATCATGCGACTCGCTTATTAGTTCAATGTGCTTCGTCTCTTGGTTATTCAATGGGAAGACAGGGACATTTACTTTAAATCCTTGCACGTCTAGCGGTGTTTTTAAGTTTTCAAAAAAATCAAGCACTAATTCATAATTTTCATCATCAGTCTTAAGAAGTTTACTTATGCCATGTTGAAAAATACGACCCGTATCCTGTTGTTGAACTTGAAGTTCAATTATATCCAAATAATGCTTGTCTAGATTAATTGAGATAGTTCTTTCAGGATTATTATAATTGATTGGTAGTTGCATTAACTGCTCATTGTCTTCAATTAGTATTTTTTCAAGTTTACCTTCATTGAAATTCCAGCTTTCCTTTTCACCAATATCATCTTTTTCGTAAAGTGACCAAACATCATGAGCTACAGCATTTCGTAATAAACGCCCAACCATAAATTCTTGGTCATTTTCAATTCTGAAACTCTTCTGCGGAATGCCATTATCATAACTAAATTCACTTTTAAATAAGGTTTTTGTAACTACAGAGTTTTTCAGGCTGTCAATATTTATAATCCATTGACCGTTTGGTCTTCCTTGATCAAGGAAAAAATCCATTGATTTTCGCACACCATTAATTTCGACGACATATTGGTAGTTAACTAACTTCTTTTCCTCACTACTGCTAAACTCACCATACTGAAAGCTCCATTTCCCAGTTGGCTTATTATCAATAAATTGACCTTCGACAATTAAAGGTGCGGTATTGATACCTTTGACGTTTTCTAGTGCGTTACTAAATTGGAATTTCCCGTTTAAGATTGTATCTCCTTCGCGCAACGTATATTCAAAGTTTGCAACGCCTTTATAATTTCCAATAGTGTAAGTTCCTTCAAATTCATATTGATTTTGTGCATTACAAACTGAAATAGCATTAAGACAGAATAAAAGTATTGACAGTTTTATGCTAAGAACAAATCTGGTCATTTAATGTCTAACTTAATTTGATTTAAAGGAAATACGTGCAGATTTAAAAAATAGATTACCAGATTCAAAATTACGTCGCTAAGCAAAGATATTATTTTGAATTAGACGATAAGTCAAGCTGGATTTTAAAATAAAAAAAGGCTGCCATTTTAAGGCAACCTTTTTTATTTATAGTGGCTTTAAGTTTAATTATCCATTTGGATTCAATATCACATCGATTCGCTCTAAAGCGTCTGCTATATGGATTCTACTCATTTGATTTGCTCCTCTCGCATTTCTTAAAGACCGCTGTAATGCTTTTAGTTCAGCTCTTACAACAGCTCTAATATCAGACTGACTGGTATTAACGGCTGTGGCTTTTACATATCTACTTCTTGAACGCCCACTTTGATTTTTGGCAGTCATCATTTGAGCTAATCTATCGATGTGCGCGCGTTGAAGGTTTCTTCTGTAGGTATCGATTGTTTTTCCCGAGCTCAGTTCACTCCAAACGCCTTTTCTAAGGTCAGCCATCATCTCAGTTAGCGCATAAGCGTCGTTACCATTATGGGTCTCTGCTTCTATAAGCCGCTGCATTTTACCTAAACTAATAATGTTATTAAGCGTTCTTACCTGCATTGACCTTACTCTTTCTACAGAACCTGACCATTCAATTCGGTTAAAGATGTCGGTATCAATAAGCCATTCTGGCGTATCAAACAATTGTTCTTGTACGAAAGCCATCGCAGCTTTTTGCTTTTCTTTGGAGACCGGTGTATACACAACACCTTCTTGTTCTGCTGTTTTGTAATCTTCATAAACACCACCAATATTATTGGAAACATGTCCCATATATCTTCTAAACTGGGAAATAACATGTCCGTACATTTCCTCGAGATCATCATAATTTTCACCGGTTTCGGTGGTCCAATCAATGAGATTAGGGACGATTCGTTTCAAATTTTTAATCCCGTATTTACTTGCTAGTATAGCATCGTCTCCTAAGTCCTCGGTTTGTGAACTAGGATCAACTACATCTCCAGATTGTTGATGGCCAAATCGGTATAACGGATCGCCAGCATGCTCGAGAATCCAAGAATTTAAAATAGGTTTCTCCTCTTCGGCAGTTTTATCTAAAATCGGTCTGTAGCCCCATTCGATTGAATATTTATCGTAGACACCTACGTTTGGCATAAGGGCCACACCCTTATCTTCGGGTTGCGCAACATAGTTAAAGCGCGCGTAATCCATAATTGAAGGAGCTGTACCAAACTTTTGTGTGAATTCTGCAGAGCGTAATTTCTCTACCGGATAGGCGTGACTACTACCCATATTATGCGGAAGCCCCAAAGTGTGACCGACTTCATGGGAAGATACAAAACGTATCAATCTACCCATGACTTCATCTCTAAATTCGGGTTTTTGAGCATCTGGGTTAATCGCGGCCGTCTGAACAAAAAACCATCCTCTCAATAATGACATTACGTTATGATACCAGTTTATATCGCTCTCCAAAATTTCACCTGTTCTTGGGTCACTAACATGAGGCCCATTTGCATTAGGAATTGGTGAAGCTAAATATCTCACTACTGAGTAACGCACATCTTCGGGACTCCAATCTGGGTCTTCTTCGGCAGATGGTGGATTTTTTGCAATAATGGCATCTTTAAAACCTGCTGCTTCAAAGGCAACTTGCCAATCTTCAATACCTTGTTTAATGTACTTTCTCCACTTTTCTGGAGTAGCTCTATCTATGTAATAAACAATTTGCTTTTTGGGTACTACCAGTTCTCCTCTTTTGAATTTTTCAAGGTCTTCGTCCTTTACTTCAAGTCTCCAACGATCAAGATATTCAACAGTTTTACTTCTTTGGTCTCCGAGGCCGTAATCTGTTTGGGTACTTGTAAACCAACCTACCCGTTCGTCAAAATAACGACGTTTCATAGGGTTTTCAGGAAGTAAAATCATGGAATTATTAATTTCCAAAGAAATCGTTCCTGTACTGGAATTGGATGGAGGTGTACCAGCATTATAGGTTTTGACATGTCGTGCTTCAATATTACGTGGATAGCTTTTTATGCTTTCAATAAAAGACTTATCATTATCCAATCGCGATACCTTATAAGGTCTTCTCAAACGAGTATTAAGGCCTAATGGCTTAACATCTTTTTGATAAAGAGGCGATGCGTCAATAACAGTACTGGTTGAATCTTTTCCAATCGCTTTAATGGGGAATGTAAATAAAACAGGCTCAAAATTGGAGTTGGTTACCGCTTCGCTTACTGGCAGGGAATCTGCTGCAAAAACATTGTAGGAAACTACTCTAAGTACGACTTTCTTTCCTTTTTTCTGCCAGCGTAATACTTGTTCATTTTGTTTGCCACCGCCAAAGCCTAACCCGCTTGCAGTTTTTGCTATTCTAGTGACCATCAACATTTCTCTTTCAAAAAGAGAATCAGGAATTTCATAGTAATATTTATCATCTAATTGATGAACATTGAATAAACCGTCATCACTAACAGCATCTTTAGTGATTACCTTATTGTAAGGTTTCGGGTCATTCTTACCTGGTTTTTTGGTTTTTTTTGCGGTTGCAGCAGTTGCTGTTTTAGAGGCATTTGCTTTTTTCGCGGTGTTGCAAGACACCATTAAACAGAGGAAAACTGCCAAAAACAGTTTGGTGGAAAGTTGATTCAAAATAAATTTATTTAAAAATAGCAAGATAAATTAAACAGTAATTATACTGATATTTAACTTCTCTTTTTTGTGAGATTTTTAACGAGCTTAAGGCCAAAAATAAATCTTATTCACTACAATCGCTGGAAGAGGCAGAAAGAGCCTCAGTCAATCCTAAATCAAAACTAACACTGTAATCAAAAGGGGAGCTTCCAGTGCAAGTAAAAGTACTCTTGTCTACCTTTGGGAGAAAAAAAGCTTGAAGCACCCATGACAATGGTATCGGCTTGATAATCTAAAGAGGTAGCTGCTAAAGTGTTGGTATCGCCGTTTGAAAGTTTTGCATATACGTAGGTGCCCGCAGTAGGGTCTCCATTTTCCGGATTGATTTGAGTAAGAACAACCACACGAGCACCGCCACCTTGACCGTAGTTTGTTAGCCAACCATTAGTTGTAAAATCCCTATAATCGTTTTGGCTATTAACTTGTGTTCCTGTTGCCGTAAAAACGACATGCATTCTATTGTTGGCTGGGTCATAAATAATACCTCTACAGGTGCCATCATCACCAGTAGTATCATAATTATCTCTAGCCTAGGTCAAGCTACCGTTATCAAATCGCATAAGTATTGGGTCTTGATTATTTGCGCTAATTTGACGATGACCTGCGGCAAAAATCGTTTGATCATTTACATTGACAATCGTTGCATTGGATGCAAGTACGTCGGCTAGACTCATTGTTGCAGAAAGCGGAGTGGAGCTTTGTTGTACGGAGCTAAAAACCTCTACATTGGTCATACCATTTCCTCCGTCATCATCATTTGAGCATGACGTCAACAGAAGTAGGATAATAAGAATAAATGACAAACGCATAATAATATTCATACTTTGACCTTAAAGGTAGAAAATCTTTCGGAATTACCTCTGTCAAGCAATTTCAACAAATAAACCTTCATCACTTTTAGTAACCTTAGCAAGCTCCTTGGCCGTAAGGCCTTTGATGGATTTGTCCCATTTTTTATTACTTAGCCCTGCCTGTGACTTCAAGTCATTCAAGTCCATTGGGGAGCTGCCTTTTAAAATAGAATAAATGGTTTTTTCTTCATCTGTCATTTCCACCTGCTTTTTCTCTGGTCGCATTTGCGGGAAGAATAAAACTTCTTGTATACTTTGATTATTGGTCAAAAACATTATTAATCTGTCCATACCAATACCCATTCCAGAGGTCGGGGGCATCCCGTACTCCAAAGCTCTTAGAAAATCGTAATCTATAAATTCGGTAGCCTCGTCATCTCCTTTTTCAGCTAACTTCAATTGATGTTCAAAACGTTCACGCTGATCAATGGGGTCATTCAACTCTGAATAGGCATTTGCAATTTCCTTACCGCAAACCATGAGTTCAAATCGTTCTGTAAGTTCAGGATTAGTGCGATGTTCTTTGCACAACGGACTCATTTCCTTCGGATAATCTGTTATGAATGTGGGTTGGATATAATTACCTTCACATTTTTCCCCAAAAATTTCGTCAATTAGCTTGCCTTTACCCATGGTGTCGTCAACTTCAATATTCATGTCTTTGGCCGCCTGTCTAATTTCGGCTTCTGATTTTCCAGTAATGTCAAAACCAGTGAACTCTTTTATGGAATCGGCCATGGTAACTCGTTTATAAGGCGCTTTAAAGTCCACCTGATGCTCGCCATAGGTAGCTACTGTCGTTCCATTTACAGCCAAAGCACAATGTTCTAAAAGCTGTTCGCAAAAATCCATCATCCAGTTATAGTCCTTATAGGCAACATAGATTTCCATTGCCGTAAATTCTGGATTGTGGGTGCGATCCATACCTTCATTTCTAAAGTTCTTAGAGAACTCATAAACACCATCAAAGCCACCAACAATCAATCTTTTTAAATAAAGTTCATTTGCAATACGCATGTAAAGAGGGATATCCAAGCTATTGTGATGCGTAACAAAAGGTCTAGCGGCAGCACCACCTGGAATTGGTTGAAGTATAGGTGTTTCAACCTCAAAATACCCGGCATCATTAAAAAATTGTCGCATGGCATTGAAAAGTTTTGTTCGCTTTACGAAAACCTCCTTTACTTTAGGGTTAACTGCTAAATCGGCATAACGTTGTCGATAGCGTTGTTCTGGGTCATTAAATTTATCGTATTCATTTCCATCTGCATCAACCTTTGGAAGTGGAAGTGGCTTTAAGGATTTACTAAGCAGTGTAAAATTCTTGACCATGACTGTTTTTTCGCCAACCTTGGTGGTAAATAGTTCGCCTTCAATGCCAATAAAATCCCCAATGTCTAGTAGTTTTTTATAAACCTCGTTGTATTTGCTTTTATCTTCACCTGCGCAAATTTCATCGCGATTGAAATATACCTGTATACGCCCAGCACTGTCTTGGAGCTCGGCAAAACTTGCGCTTCCTTGAATTCGTCGAGACATTAAGCGACCAGCAATTACTACCTTTTTACCTTCCTCGAAGTTTTGTTTAATTTGAGCGGAAGTGTCCTTTACTGGAAATAAATCCGCTGGATAAGGATTTATACCAACTGCTCTTAACTTTGCGAGTTTATCACGTCTTACCAATTCTTGTTCTGAAAGCTGCATGTAGTGAATTTTAATTCTATTTTAAATTATAAAGCCGCAAAATTAAAGATTTTACGGCATTTAAGGATATCACTATTTTTCGATTTCTATTTATTTACTGCTAAGCGCATTCAGGCTTTTGGTCAAATCTTCATTGTCTGGAAATTTTCTCAAACCTTTTTTCAAAGTTTTTTCAGCTTTGTGCTCTTTTCCTTTTAGTTCATAAACACGAGCCAAGCTGCGATATGCTCTTGGTGCATTTGGAAATAGTTTAAGATTTAATTTGCACACAGCAAGTGCTTCATCCAATCGATTTGTAGTATAAAGCACGCTTCCGTAGGTATTTAGTTCAGAATAGCTTTCTGTTTTGTTCTTAAAATCTTCAATTATGCCGTTCAGTTTTCGTTTTAAGCCTTTGATCCCTTTTTCTTTTAAAATGGTATTTACAACTTTTACGATCTCAAAATTAGGTTCGTAGTCGTTATTGCTTACTATTTTTTGAATGTCCTTTTCTAAACTTTGTACTGGATGTTCTACAATTCTATTCACCTCCTGACCATCTTTGTAAAAAATAAAGGTGGGTACTCGGTGAATATTCAAACCTTTCTCCTCGTGCTGCGGGCTCTGTTTATACATGCTATAATCGTTGCTTACTGCAATCATGTTCAAGTTGGTTTGCGGAAATTCTATGGCCTCGATTATTTTGTAAAACCTTGGAACTTCACGCTTGCTATCACCGCACCAAGTACCCATGAAAATTGTAATTGAATAGTCATCTAATTTACCTTTAAGCGATTTGATTGTAGTTTCATCAGGTTGATAATTGCCGTAGTTTTCTGTAAACCATGCTTTATAATTGTCTAGGTTGAGTCCAGATTTATCAATTTTTCCCAATAAAAGATTTTGTCCCCTTGAATTTACGGCTTCATTATTTAGGCTCTGAGCCATTGTCAAAGTACACGCAAGGCTGATGACAATAAGAAATAGATATCTCATAAGTTCAGGATTAAGAATTCGGTTTTTCGACTATACCCTTTATCCGTAACGCCTTTTTTTCTTGCATTGCGTTAGAAATAATGGTGATGCGTTTGGAGAAAGCACCAATTCTATTGGTTGCATATTTTACGCTTATATCTGATGTCTCTCCCGGTAAAATAGCCTTTTTTTCATAGCTTGGAATTGTACAACCACATGAGGTTTTAATTTTTGAAATTACGATTGGAGCATTGCCTGTGTTGATAAAGCTAAATACCCTAACGCCATTTGAATTTTGAGCAATTGTGCCATAATCAATGGTTTCTGAAGTAAAGGTCATGATGCCTTTGGAACTTGTATCATGTTGTTGTGCGGACAATGATGCTGTAGCGAAAATGCAAAACAACAGGGATAGAATGACGGAGATTAGTACTGTGCGTTTTTTGATTTCAATAATTTTCATGATTAATGGTTTAATGATTTTTTACGTCAACAAACCTCAAATAAATTAGTGAAAACTTTTAGTGAAAACAGGTTGAAATAGGTTCTAGTACTGGGGTCTAAATTTTGAACTATTTGGAAAACAAATTTTTAGCCTCATCTCTTGAAGTGACATTTAGCTTTTTATAGATGCTGTTTATGTGGGATTTCACCGTACTTACGCTTACAAAAAGAGTTGTTGCTATTTCTTTATTGGATTGATTTTCCAATAATAAATCCAAAACATTTTGTTCTTGGGAAGTCAAGTTGCTTTTAAATTCTGAACTTAAATTGTCTTGATTTTGTTTTTTGCGTGTTATAAATAAGTAAATATTTAGGCCGATTGAAATAAATAAAACTGAAAGTAGAACAGCCGTCCATGGATTTTGGTCATTATCTTTTTTAGATGTTTGAAGCTCACCAGAAATAATGTATTTATCAGCGTTTAATTCAGCTTCATATTGTATGATATAATCTGATTTTGGGTATTTATTTCTTAGGCGTTCTAAAAGGCCGTCGTAATACTGATTTGTTTTTAAGTCCTGAAGATAGTGGGTATGTAGATTATTGCTGCGGTCTGATAAAAAGGCATAAATATATAATTCTGCGAGGGGCTCATTAAGAGATTCCCCAAAGTCCTGAAGCATTTTAAACCATTTTTTATTATTGAGCTCTCGATTGGCCTTGCTCCTATATTCTGCATAGTCAAAGCGCATCTCCTCTTTGAGTGAGTCAATTTTAATTAGGGCTGAGGTTTTTGGATTTGTGGAACGCACATCACAAAAAATTTGATCTTCAAAGCCTAGCGGAAATTTTATGGTGTCATTTCCATTTGCAACAAATAAGATATCCCTACTGTCATTGCAGTGTCCATTGAAATGATGTCTATCTTTTTCGTCATCACTACAACTATCCACATGAAGTTTGTAGATTTTATTTTGGTTTTCCAGCTGATTGCCTTCAAATTGAAAGAAACCATCAGCATTGGTCTCTACTTTGGATATTATTTGTTCGTGATCAATATTTTCAAGCGTTCGAAAGTCTTCAATTACTGAAAGGTATACTTGTCCATTCCACCGTTCATTATCAATCTGACCTTGGAATTTATGCTGTGCGTAGAGATTATTTGACGCTATCAACGTCAAATAGGACAAAAAAGGGATGTAAAATTTTATAAGCTTTAAGCGCATGCTGCTAAACTAGTATTTTTATGCAAATTATTTGCTTTACTTATTTGTAACGACGCGAGGGTGTCGACGTCCAATAATTATCATCAATCGAACAAAATTAAATTTATATGAGTTTATGGAGAGTTATTCTTGCGATTATTTGTCCACCATTAGCTGTAATTGGTAAGGGTTGTGGTTCAATTATAATTGTTTTTCTGCTTTGGCTTTGCGGCTGGGTACCTGGGGTTATCGCGGCTTTGGTAATACTTAATAACCCAGAGCGATAAGAACCAAATAATTTCCCGCCAATGGGC
>JBCCOJ010000073.1:0-14068 GCA_039025415.1 Bacteroidota bacterium
TACTGGCTGATTTAAAATCAAATCAATATATAAATTGACCTTATCTTTTAAATCCCTTCTATGGCTGATAAAATCAAGAAAACCGTGTTCCAGCAAGAATTCTGAGGTTTGGAAACCTTCTGGAAGGTCTTGCCCAGTGGTATCTTTTACCACCCGTGGTCCTGCAAAACCAATGAGCGCTCCGGGTTCACTGATATTAATGTCACCAAGCATAGCGAAAGATGCCGTTGTACCACCGGTAGTTGGGTCTGTAGCCAATGAAATATAAGGAATCCCCGCGTTAGCCAATTGCGCTAGTTTTACGGACGTTTTAGCCAATTGCATTAAAGACAATGCGGCTTCCATCATTCTCGCGCCCCCTGATTTTGAGATAATCATAAATGGGATTTTATTCTTAAGAGCGTAATCTGCTGCACGAGCTATTTTTTCTCCCACGACGCTTCCCATTGAACCACCAATAAATGTGAAATCCATACAGGCCACTACCAAATCGTTTCCTTTCGATTTACCTACAGCCGTTCTGATTGCATCCTTAAGTTTTGTTTTCTCTTGTGCGGCCTTTAAACGATCTGGGTATTTCTTAGTATCCTCAAATTTAAGCGGGTCTTTTGAAGTCAGGTTTTTATCAAGTTCTTCAAATTTATTGTCGTCAAATAATATTTCGAAATACTCCTTACTTCCAATTCTTACGTGATAATCGTCCTCTGGACTGACGTAGAAGTTATTTTCAAGTTCTTCAGTATCTATTATCTTACCTGTTGGGCTTTTGTACCAAAGCCCTTTAGGGGTGTCTTTTTTTTCTTCGGTGGTGGTAGTTATTCCTTTATCTTTTCTTTTAAACCAAGACATACGATTTACGATTTTTGATTTACGATTTTGTACACTAAAACGGCTAGATAATTAAAGTGTGTTGACGTTGTTCAGGTCTTCAAATGCTTTTTTCAAACGCTCAACAAAAGCCTCTTCCCCTTTACGCAACCAAACTCTTGGGTCGTAATATTTCTTGTTTGGTACATCATTTCCATCGGGATTACCTATTTGAGTTTGAAGATAATCTTTCTTGTCTTCAACATAGTCTCTCACACCGCTCAAGAATGCCCATTGCATGTCTGTATCAATGTTCATTTTTATGACACCGTAACCAATGGCCTCCCTGATTTCCTCAACTGTTGAGCCTGAGCCACCGTGGAATACAAAATCAATGTGATTGTGCGGCAGATTATGTTTTTCAGAAAGATATTCCTGGGAATTTTTCAAGATTTTCGGGGTCAATTTTACATTACCTGGTCTATAAACGCCGTGAACATTTCCGAAGGCTGCCGCAACAGTAAATTGATCACTTACCTTACTTAGTTCTTCGTAAGCATAAGCCACTTCCTCTGGTTGAGTATATAATTTGGAATCATCAACATCGCTATTGTCAACACCATCTTCTTCACCACCGGTTATGCCAAGCTCAATCTCCAAAGTCATGCCCATCTTGCTCATTCGCTCAAGATAACCTTTGCAGATTTCAATATTTTCTTCAAGGGGTTCTTCAGATAAATCAATCATATGTGAACTGAAAAGCGATTTTCCATGCTCTTTGAAGTGGGCCTCACTTGCATCTAATAATCCATCAATCCAAGGAAGCAGTTTTTTAGCACAGTGATCGGTATGCAGAATGACAGGTACGCCATAGGCCTCTGACATATGGTGAACGTGTCTCGCCCCAGCAATGGATCCTGCAATTGCAGCTTTTTGATTTTCGTTGCTTAGGCCCTTTCCGGCGTTAAATTGTGCCCCACCATTTGAAAATTGAATGATTACGGGCGCGTTTAAATTTTTTGCAGTTTCTAAAACGCCGTTTATTGAATTGGAACCGATAACGTTAACAGCGGGTAATGCAAAGCCTTTCTCCTTTGCTAAGTTGAAAATTTCCTGTACTTCTTTACCTGTGGCAACACCTGGTTTTATATTATGACTCATAATTTGATTAGGATTAATTAGACCCCAAAAGTACATAAAATTTGAGTAAGTATGATTTGATGATCATGCTTACAAATGCCCATTTGAAACGAAATCGATGTCGGAATCATTAAGTGTTTAAGCCTAAAATGGATAGTTAATACCAATATTATAAACAGCATTGCCAAAGTTATACTGTTTGAACCATCGATTTCCTCTAGATAAGGCAGGATTATACGTTTTAAAACCCACGTCAAACCTTAAAACGAAGAAACTAAAATCGTAACGCAACCCAAATCCAGAGCCAAGTGCAATGTCCCTTAAGGAGTCCAAACCATCAAAAGTGCGTTCATCTTCTTCGGTATTGTCCAATACGTTCCAAATATTACCCGCGTCCACAAAAAAGGCTCCATTAAAACGCCCTAAAATGTTGAATCGTTGTTCGGCGCTAAGGGTAATTTTCATATTGGCCTCATTAAATTCATCGGTGGTATTTGAGCTTCCCGGACCAAGGTTGAACGCTGTCCAAGCTCTCACATCATTGGGTCCTCCACTAAAAAAACTTTCAAGAAATGGTATACTTTGTGAATTGCCATAAGGAATTGCAATACCAAAAAACGTTCTTACCGCAAATTCATTTTTATTACCCAAATCCCAGTGTTTAACATAATCAATCTCAGTTTTTAAATATTGGGAAAACGGCACGTTTAAGATATCAAACCTCCCATTTTCATCTCTTGGAGAGCCAATTGCATTTGAAATGGTCGACAGTAGATTTCCCGCGACTTCGACCCTTGCCCTTATTATTGAAAAATCCTTATCGAATAGATTGTCACGCCGATCTTTGGTATAATTAAAACTGGACGAGATTATTAGATTGTTTTCGGTTAGCCTATCCTTACGTTGATCAATATTGTTGACCGTTACAAAATTATCATCTGTTGGCGTAAGACTAGTATTTCCCTGCAAAACATCGTTTATAAATTGATCTGCTTCATCAGGAATCCCCAAATCATCGTCTTCAGGAATGTAATCGGTCGATCTGGCTATTTGGTTTAATAAATTGAATGAATTGCCATAGACCTCAAAATAATTGCTGGTGTTAAGGTTTCTGATAAATTGAACGTTGAGCAGGTCTACATTATTTATAACCGTTTCAGATGGATACCAATTGTAATTAATCGTGCCGGTGAGCGTTTGGCGATCTAACCCAATATTGGTCTGCCCGGTGGCACTAAAATTTATGCTGGTGCTAGGCGACATGAATTTAGGGATAATTCTATCTGTATTGAACGGTAAAAACAGCCTTGGGATGCTCAATCGCAGGTTGCCGCCAAGTTCAGTAATATCAAAAAACTGGTCATCCCTAACTGAAGCATCAGCTGAGGAACCTATAGCAGTCAACGCCGAAATCTGTAAATTTTCAGCACCACCAAAAATGTTTCTAATGGTTAAACCGCCACTAAATCCAAAACCAACGGCCTGAATGTTATCCCGTGAAACTTCAAAATTGGCATTAAGTTCAAACTTTTTTCGAGGGACTAAATATACATTAGCAGTTAAGGTAGAATCCTCCTCATTTTCCACATAGTCAATATTAGGGTATCTAAATGCTCGTAGTTCGCTTAAATACCGATAGGTCCTACTTCGGTCTAAATCCCTAAAAACTTCATCCTTATGAATAAAAATGGCATCTGTTATGGCCTTTGGTCTAAATTTTAGCTTTTTATAACTATAAAGATTGAAGTCTTTGTATTTTAATGAGTCAGTAATTTGAAGATTTCTGTTTTCATATTTATAATCTGTAAAAACATTTACCTCTTTTATTTTATAAATCTTGAATGGCTCTCTTCTAATGGAGTCTTCTAGCCTGATGGCCCTGTTATCAATAATAAGGTCAGTCTTCACATTTCGATTGGCATATGAAGTATCGATATCAAATGAAATATAATCTTGTGCAAAATGATAAAACCCCATATTACGTAGTTTAATCGCAATACGGTCACGTTCTGCACTAAAATTAGCAGCGTCATATTGCTGGCCTTTTTTAATCAGTGACTCACTTCTCAATTGATTTTTGTAGATAGAATCAATTATGGGCGTGGCAATAATGGGATTGATTGAATCTAAAGTGTATGGTTTGTTTTTTGTAACCTTATACGTGACTTCCGCTCTTTTATTACTGTCTTTCTCAACTTCAAAAGTAATATCTGCATTGAACCAGCCTTTGCTAAAGTAATATTTTCGCATACCGTTAGCGGTCTTTTCAGCTAATCTTTCGTTGTATATTACTGGTGCTTCACCTGTATTTTTGAGCCATTTATTAAAACCTTTCCGAGATTTTAGCTCTTGTATAAACTGCTTTTCTGATAGAAGTTTGGTTTTCCAAGCCACTTTTCTAGGATTCTCCAATATTTTGGCCCTTAAGATTGAATCAATATTGGGACGGGCAAGATTGTAAATATGAAGCCGAAGCGGTGTGCCAAACAATGGTAATCTACCATTTGGCTTTTGATAAATAAGATTGTTCAGGGTTTCTGAACTTGTTCTTTTACCATCAACTTCAACCTTATTTTCGACTAGTAGATGCTCATTTTCCCCAACCCGCTTCATGACATCACATGAATTGAGCACAACGGTTAAAAACAAAAAGCTTACGAGATATAATCTACGGAAATTCAAAAGGCGTATGAGTCTTATGCTATAAACATTCAAAAATACAGTTTTATTCTGCTTTCGTATCAACAAAATATGAGCCAAAAAAATGATTACTTTGTGATTGCAATTTAATTTTCACAAATGCTTTCTAATAAAGACATAAAGCTAATAAACAGTTTAAGCCAGAAAAAGTTTAGACAGCAGTTTGGATTGTTTGTTGTTGAGGGTAAAAAGGGAATTGAAGAGTTTTTAAATTCTGATTTTGAATTAAAGGCCCTTTATGCCACTTTAGATTTATTTTCTCATAAATATACCGAAATTTCAGAAGGGCAACTCAAGAAAATAAGTCAATTGAAAACACCTAACAATGCATTGGCACTCTTTAAAATTCCAGCTTTTCAACAACCACAGCATAGGGGATTGATTCTTGCCATGGATGATGTAAGGGATCCAGGAAATTTGGGGACAATAATTAGATTATGCGATTGGTTCGGGATAGAACAATTGATTTGCTCATTATCTACAGTTGATTGTTATAATCCGAAGGTAGTGCAAGCCACAATGGGTTCATTGACTAGAGTTAGAGTCAAATATTTGGATTTGGAAAAATTTTTATTGACTTCTGGATTAAAAGTTTTTGGAACCTTTATGGACGGTAAGACCATTTACAAAACAGATTTACCCAAAGAAGGCATTATAGTGATGGGGAATGAGGCAAATGGTATTTCATTGAATGTTGAAAAATTAATAAATGAAAGGCTCGGTATTCCCAGATATGGTAGACTTAAATCTACTGAAAGTTTAAACGTTGCCACAGCAACCGCCATTGTTTTAAGCGAATTTAAGCGAAATGTTCAAAGCTGATAAAAAGATCAGCTTTATTGAAACGTGAAATTTAGAAAAATACCCCTTGTTCGCATGCTGTCAATATTTCCGGTCCAGGGACTATTTGGGTCTGCATCGGGAACAATCTCATCTGTTAAACCAAATATTCCTCTTATGGATGGTGTGAACTTAAACCATTCTAAATAGAAATCGACCCCAAAACCTAACTCGTAAAAAAGCACATTACGTTTTGATCTAAATTCTCCAGCACGGTTATCGTCTGGACTATTTTCATTACTTGAAAGATTTAGGGATGTTGAAATACCACCTAGCACAAAGGGTTTAAAATTATTCAATCGTTTAGTGGACACCTTTAAAAGCAATGGGAAATGTACGTAGGTAGAGCGTACTTCCCTAATTAAATCAGAAGGATTGGTCTCTTGTCCTAGAAAATAGCTTTCGTCATATTGTATATTTCTCTGGGTTATAAATAATCCAGGTTCAAATCTTAGATTCAAGTAATTATTGATTCGTAAATCTGAGATAAGCCCAACATTAAATCCTGCTGAGGTTTCAACAAGTATTTCCTCTAAATCTTGTTTATAGTTAAATTGATAATCGTATTGGTTTAAGCCTAAAAAGAAGCCCCATGTCAAAATCTTCTTATCGAAATTTTCAAGGTTTTTTATCTTTTCCTCACTAAAAATTTGCGAAAACGCCGACTGTGAGAACAAAACAAGCACAAAAACGAAGGCAAGACCTTTCATTTTTTTTTGGATGAGTTTGTCATTGGTCATATCAATTATTGACTATTTTGACGCAGAATAGATGGTGGCAACCCCAAATGTTTGCGGCAAATCATTAACGTTAATAAACCCAATTTTACGTAAAATATTGTTCAATTCTTCCCCATAAGGAAAAACAGATGCAGATTCAGATAAATAGGCGTACGCAGAACGGTCTTTTGAAAACAATTTTCCAATATTTGGCAAAATGTTCTTGGAATAAAAATTATAGCCTTGTTTAAATGGTGTTTTCGTTGGCACAGAAGTTTCAAGTATAACAAAAGTGCCAGAAGTTTTGAGCACTCTCAATATTTCAGAAAGCCCTTTTTCCAAATTTTCAAAATTTCTAATCCCGAATGCAACCGTTATGGCGTCAAAGCTGTTATCTTCAAACGGTAAATTTTCAGAATCACCTATTACCATATCGATTAGGTTATCTAAAGTTTTACTCCTGATTTTTTGTCGGCCAACTTCCAACATCCCATCGCTAATATCTAAACCAACGATTTTGCTTGCCTTAGTTTTTGCAAGGGAAATGGCCAAATCCCCGGTGCCAGTTGCTATGTCCAAAATGGTATCAGGTTGTTTAGCTGCAACCATGTTTACGACCTTATTTCGCCATTTAATATCAACTCCAAAAGAGATTACACGATTGAGACCATCGTATTCTTTTGAAATATTGTCGAACATTTGAGTAACCTGTTCCTTTTTGTTAAGGTCACTATCTTTATATGGCTTTACTTTTGAAGACATTCAAAATTTTTGGCAAATATACCAAGAACTGATTTAAACCAACGGTTTTTAAATGAATATCAACATAAACCAAATCGGGACAACTAGAGATAATATTATGGTATATTTGCATTGTATTTGAATCGTATATTAGATGAAAATAATAATTGCTGGAGCAGGTGAGGTTGGATTTCATTTGGCGAAGCTACTTTCTTACGAGTCCCAAGAAATTACCTTAATTGATATTGATAAAGAGAATCTAGCTTATGCTGGTGATCACTTGGATATTAGGATTATTAAAGGGGACGTGACCTCAATAAAAATCCTAAAGGAAGCTAGAATCGAAACCTCAGAACTGTTTATTGCCGTAACTTCTTCTGAAACAACCAATATTACAGCTAGCGTATTGGCGAAACAACTTGGGGCAAAAAGAACAATAGCACGTATTTCCAACGATGAGTTTATCGAAAACAAGGACGAAGTCGGTTTTACCAAGTTTGGCATAGATGAATTGATATCACCAGAAAATTTAGCGGCGCAGGAAATTGAATTGTTATTGAATCAGTATGGTTTTAACGACACCTATGAATTTGAGGAAGGTGCATTAACCATGCTTAGTTTGAGATTATCCAGAACTGCTAATTTTGTAGGAAAAACCGTAAAAGAAGCCGCTGCGGTTTTTCCAGAGTTACACTTTATGCCAATCGCAATACAGCGTTTTGGGACTCAATACACAATAATTCCTCGTGGAGACACTGAATTTAGGGAAGGCGATAAGGTAGTTTTCATGACCTCTAAGGGAGGTGATGAAGAGTTATTTGATTTATCAGGAAAAACCAAGGCCGACATTAAAAACGTAATGATACTTGGTGCCAGTAATATTGGTTTTAAGACCGCAAGGGATTTGTGTCAAAGCAAATTTAAGGTCAAGCTAATAGAAAACAATAAAGACTTGGCTTTTGAGTGTGCCGACCAGCTACCGAGCGCCCTAGTAATAAATGGTGATGGTAGAAATCTAGAATTGCTTGAAGAAGAACAGATTGCAGATATGGATGCCTTTATATCCGTAACCGAAAATTCCGAAACAAATATCATGTCTTGTTTAATGGCAAAATCTAAGGGCGTCAAGAAAACCATCGCTTTAGTTGAGAATATGGATTATTATCAATTATCACAATCCATCGGAATTGACACCCTCATTAACAAAAAACTTTTGGCTGCCAATAATATCTTTCGTTACGTTCGTAGAGGTGAAGTTGTTGCTATGACAAAACTGAATAACATGAATGCCGAACTTTTGGAGTTTGGGGTGAATAGTAGCTCAAAGATTACGCAGAAAAAAATTCGTGATTTAGATTTCCCACGGTCAGCAATTATTGGTGGTGTCATTAGAGACGACGTTGGACTAATTCCTTTAGGAGACTTTAAGATTGAGGTTGGGGATAAAGTTGTTGTATGTTGTTTACCTCGCTCTATTGCTACAGTTGAAAAATACTTCTTTTAAGAACGTTCATGAAGATTAACTTTAGAATCATCTTTCATTTTTTTGGTCTGCTTTTCCTCTTCAATGGCGGGTTTATGTTATTGGCCTCAATTGTTAGTTTGATTTACAAGGATGGGGTTACCTTAAATTTGTTTTTTTCTGGTTTGATAATATCCCTAATAGGTAGTTTGGTCATGTATTCGACCAAAAACCATAGGAAAGAACTTAACAAAAGGGAAGGTTATTTGGTTGTTGGGTTTGGTTGGATTGTTATGTCCCTATCTGGAACAGTTCCTTATGTCATGACAGGTTCAATACCTAGTTTTACCGACGCTTTCTTTGAGACGATGTCAGGTTATACGACAACTGGAGCCACGATTTTAAACGATATTGAAATTATTCCAGAAGGTGTTTTGTTCTGGCGAAGTTTAACCCACTGGATTGGTGGTATGGGAATTATAGTACTTGCCATTGCCATTTTACCATTATTGGGGATAGGTGGTATGCAATTATTCGCTGCAGAAGCTCCTGGTCCCAATGCTGATAAATTACATCCACGTATCACCGATACGGCAAAGCGGTTGTGGTTAATTTATTTTGGTTATACGGCTGCTGAAACTATTTTACTGCAAGTAGCGGGGATGTCTTTTTTTGATGCTATAAATCATTCATTGTGCACATTAAGTACTGGAGGTTTTTCCACTAAAAATGCAAGCTTGGCGCATTGGAACGGGCAACCCATAATCCAATATATTGTTATTGTGTTCATGTTTTTAGCTGGAACAAATTTTGTATTAAGCTATTTCGCATTTAAGGGAAGAGTTCGCAGAGCAATATTTGATGAGGAATTCAAATGGTATTTTAGGTTTGTTGCCACTTTTACCATAATTACTGCGATGATTATCTACTTTAGAGCAGACCTTTCTATCTCTTCCATTGACCATCCGGCAGTTTTTGGTGAAGCTGAAGCCGCATTTCGACATGCGCTGTTTCAAGTCATTGCAATTGTTACCACTACGGGATTTGTAACTGCTGACTATACACTATTGACGCCATTTTTAGTTGTGTTTTTCTTTGGTCTGATGTTTCTGGGTGGTTCTGCCGGAAGCACCTCAGGTGGCGTTAAGGTTGTTCGTCACATGATAATGATTAAAAACGGATTCTTGGAGTTCAGACGGGCACTTCACCCTAATGCTATTCTACCAGTCAGGTATAATGACCGAGCGGTAACGGGTGATATTGTATTTAATATACTGGGTTTCTTCATTCTTTACATGTTATCTTTCATTATAGGCGCACTGGTTTTTTCTATGTTCCAGATAGATTTTGAATCTGCGGTTGGGTTATCTGCTTCAAGTTTGGGTAATGTCGGACCTGCTTTAGGCAATTTTGGCCCGGTGAATAATTATGCGGCTTTACCCAGTTTAGGTAAATGGTGGGCTACATTTTTAATGTTAATTGGACGTTTAGAGCTGTTTACCGTACTTATTTTGTTGTCGCCTTTCTTTTGGCGAAATCGTTAATTTACAGATTTTTCATTAAATTTTTTTTGTCTGAACTATTAGTGTTTATCTGATGTTCAGAAATTTTCACTTTGGCTATTAATGATTTACGATTTTTTGTTTGTAACATTTTTTAGGGACGTGCGTCATATTAGTGTAATCAAATAACTGAGATATTTCAGTTTTAAAATAACTATCAATCATGGAAATCACATTTACACAAACAGAAGCGCTTAGCGCCACAGAACCAGAACCAGAATCGAGAATCTTACAAACAAGACCTGAAGGTATTCTCAATTCCAATTACAAAGCTATTGTTAGAAATAATTTTAACAAAGCAGAGTCTAATTCGATTTTTGGAATTCGTCAAGCCATTAAGAGCAGGCAGTATCAGTTTACTCCAAGCATCGACACTATTTTAAAACTATCAGTTTTCGCCATTGTTTTAAGCGTAGTGCTTTAATACGGGGGCGGTTATTCTAAATACGACATTATCCAGTTAGTTTTTTACTAACCTGAATTTATATACCAGGCGACATTTAAAAAGTGTCGCTTTTTTTTGTCTGAAATTTTAAAATCCAAAATTATGGGCTCAATAGGAAGCATGAATGCCAGCATAAAAAACAATAGAAATGTATTGAATGCCAATAGCAGAAGAACCTTTGGCAGCACCTTGAGCGTCAAAAGTGAAAGCATTGGTTATACCCGGAATGAAATGCCTTTAATATTTCCACATCAACTAAAAAGGGTACGGCGGAAGATTCAAAAACAAAATCGTAGGGTTTTTAGATTAAAAGTGGTTATTGGTATTATTGTTCTACCCCTATTGGTCTATATATTCTATCGTTTAAACAACTGATAGCCTAATGAAGTGCAGCTGTGATTCTCGCAATAGCCTCCTGAATTTGTTCTTTTGAAGCTGCATAAGAAATCCTAATACAATTGGGATTGCCAAAAGCTTCTCCAGTAACGGTGGCAACTAAGGCATGCTCAAGTAAGAAAAGTGAAAAGTCAGTGGCGTTATTGATAGTTTGTCCTTTGAGCGTTTTTCCGAAGTAAAAAGAAATATCAGGAAAAACATAAAAGGCACCTTCAGGTTCATTGGTATTGAAACCTTTTATATTATTTAGCAAACCTAAAATCAGTTTACGTCGTTCCTTGAATTCATCAATCATAAATTGCACCTTCTCGGGTGATTCGGTTAAGGCAGTAATTACAGCTCTTTGCGCAATACAATTAGCCCCACTTGTAACTT
The DNA here is from genome assembly GCA_039025415.1 of Bacteroidota bacterium. Classification (GTDB taxonomy): domain Bacteria; phylum Bacteroidota; class Bacteroidia; order Flavobacteriales; family Flavobacteriaceae; genus Psychroserpens. Next base: position 11,188 of record JBCCOJ010000073.1, read on the forward strand.
GGCCTTGCATTTTTGTACAGGCTTTTGCTATTTTTTCAGGTGCGCCAATATAGCCAATCCTCCAGCCTGTCATTGCAAAAGCTTTTGAAACACCATTAACTGTTACGGTTCGGTCATACATATCTTCAAATTGTGCCATACTTTGATGACCACCTACAAAGTTGATGTGTTCGTAAATTTCGTCTGAGACCACGATGATTTCTGGATACTTCTGAAGAACATCCGCTATAGCTCTCAACTCAGCTTTGCTATAAACTGAGCCGCTAGGATTGCAAGGTGAACTATACCAAACCATCTTGGTTTTGGTGGTAATTGCATTCTCAAGCTGTTCTGGAGTCAATTTAAAGTCTGTTTCAATAGAGGTCTTGACCTCTACAGGTACGCCTCCATTTAATTTAACGATATCACGGTAACTCACCCAGTACGGACAGGGTAAAATCACTTCATCGCCATCGTTTAGTAATACAGCAGCGACATTTGCCAATGATTGTTTTGCACCTGTGGAAACCACTATCTGTGATTTTGAGTAGGTGAGATTATTGTCACGTTTGAATTTGGTAATTACGGCGTCCTTCAGTTCCCCGTAACCATCTACGGGTGTATAAGAATTATAGTTATCATCAATGGCTTGTTTGGCCGCATTTTTTATGAAATCAGGAGTATTGAAATCGGGCTCACCTAAACTTAGACCTATAATGTCTTTTCCCTCTTCCCTTAACTCTCTGGCCTTTGCTGCCATAGCTAATGTAGCAGAGGTCGCCATATTCAATACGCGTTCTGAAAGTTGTGTCATTTTTAAAATTGATTGGTTTTTTATGCCGGCATTGCCGTTGGTTTCATACCCATTTCCTTCAGGAATCTAAAATGAGCGGCAATTGCTTTTCTGGTAGTTTTATATTCTTTGTAGGGTAAATTGAATTCTTTTGCCGTATCCTTAACGATTTTTGCAATTTTACCGTAGTGAATATGACTTATGTGAGGGAAAATATGATGTTCCACTTGATGGTTTAATCCTCCGGTATACCAATTAACTAACCAGTTTTTAGCTCCAAAATTAATGGTGGTTTTAAGTTGGTGAATGGCCCAGGTGTTTTTCATCGTACCGCTTTTTTCGGGTAGGGGCATCTCAGCTTCATCCATAACGTGCGCTAACTGAAAAACAACGCTTAATATCAATCCTGCAACGTAATGCATTATAAAAAAGCCCAATAATATTTTCCACCAAGCAATGTCTAGTATAAGCATGGGTAATACGATCCAAATGGAAACATATATAATTTTTGAAATGACCAACTTACTCCAATTTACAACTGGGTTTGGCATTTTACCATAAGATAATTTACGCTTCATGTAGCGTGTCATTTGTTGCCAATCTGTTGTAATCGCCCAATTGATGGTTAAAAGTCCATAAAGTAAAACCGAATAATAATGTTGAAATTTATGGTGTTTATACCATGGTGCGTGTTTTGAAAACCTCAAGACTCTTCCTGCCTCTAAATCCTCGTCATGACCATGAATATTCGTATATGTATGGTGCAGCACATTGTGTTGTACTTTCCAATTGTAAACATTACCAGCCAGAATGTAAATACTGCTACCCATTAAACGGTTGATCCATTCTTTATTTGAAAACGAACCGTGATTACCGTCATGCATCACGTTCATGCCTACACCGGCCATTCCAATTCCCATAACAATGGTCAATAGTAATTGAGCCCATCCTGGTAAATCTAGGGTTAGCAAAAGAAAATAGGGACTAAGAAAAATGGAAAACATTATAATTGTCTTAACCCAAAGTTTCCAATTACCTGTTCTCTTGATGTTATTTTCTTTAAAATAATTGTTTACGCGCTTATTTAGGGTTCTAAAAAATTTAGCGGAGTCAGCTCGAGAAAATGAGAGGGTTTGATTTTCCATATGTGTTTAAAGTATTCCTAACGGTGAAATTCTAAAAATCGTCTACAACATACAAAGATAATTAATAATTGTTTCGGTCTACTTTCTTTTGCAATTAAAGCGATAGTAAATGTCTATTTTTGCGGAAAAGGGAATCAATGAAACTTATTGCGAAATATTTTCCAAATTTAACCGAACTGCAAACTGAGCAATTCTCAGCCTTAGAAAATCTTTATAAGGATTGGAACCTTAAAATAAATGTTGTTTCAAGAAAGGATATTGATGAATTGTATATGCGACATGTACTTCATTCACTAGGAATTGCAAAAGTAATCTCGTTTAAGGACGGTTCACAAATTATTGACGTAGGCACTGGTGGCGGCTTCCCGGGTATACCCTTGGCTATTTTATTTCCTAAGTGCGAGTTTCATTTGGTTGATAGTATCGCCAAAAAATTGAAAGTTGTTGAAGATGTTGTTTCAGGTTTAGAATTGACCAACGTTAAAACCACACACGGTAGAGTGGAAGATATTGAGAACACTTATGATTTTATAATTAGTCGTGCTGTAGCCGCAATGCCGACTTTCGTTCGATGGACAAAAGGTAAAATAAAAAAGGAACAGATAAACGATTTGAAAAACGGCATACTTTACCTTAAAGGTGGAGACTTGACCGAAGAGCTTTCTGTATATCAAACCACCACCATCTATGATCTTTCGGCCTATTTTGATGAGCCCTTTTTTGATACCAAAAAAGTTGTCCACTTACCCATCAAATGGAGAGGTTAATGATTCTTTCTATAAGAAAGTCCTAGCGTTTAATGATTCTTTGACGGTGAAACGTTTGCTCATTATCCCTTATTTCCAAAATATAAATGCCCGATTGTATATTCAAAGGTATAGCTAGTCGTTCTGAAAGTGTTATATCATTAATTCTAATCACCGCTTTCCCTGTTAAATCAATAATTTGAAAATCGGCTTTTTCA
>JBCCOJ010000074.1:0-14042 GCA_039025415.1 Bacteroidota bacterium
ATTTATAATTAATCTAAATTAAATTAATAACAATTTTGTTAATATTCGAAGGACTGATTTTATATAAGTCTTATAAAGTCTTTACAGTAGAATGACTTTCAATTCTCTATAAAATCTCATTCAGAAAGCCTTGCAATTTATATTGACCCAAATGCCAAATGAAAACAAATTTCATAGGCTAAATTTTTGGCGGTAAAATGGACTATTGAATCAACACGGAAACGTGTGGGTTTTTTATTTAATGGTAGGCAGTAAAAATCTTGCTCGCCTCGTTGTAGGCGCTTTCAAAGGATGTAGCAGAAAGTGAATTTAATTTTTTTGAAGTAAAGTAACTTAGCATCTTTTCGGTGGGCATATTCCCCGTTAATTCATCTTTGGCCATTGGGCAGCCCCCAAAACCTTGGATTGCACCATCGTAACGTTTGCACCCAGCATTAAATGCAGCATCCACTTTCTCATACCAAGTGCTTGGCGTAGTATGTAGATGGGCACCAAATTCAATTTCAGGATATTTTGGGATTAAATTCGAAAATAAATAGTGAATCGTTTTAGCGTCAGAGCTTCCAATCGTATCACTTAAGGAAAGTATCTTTACACCCATTTCGCTGAGCTGCTCGGTCCACTCCCCTACAATATCCACGTTCCACGGGTCACCGTAGGGATTACCAAATCCCATAGAAATATAGACGACTACTTCCTTGTTAAACTTATAGGCCGTTTCTAAAATCTCAGATAATGATATTACCGATTGAGCTATGGTTTTGTGGGTATTTCGCATTTGAAAGTTTTCTGAAATTGAAAATGGAAAGCCCAGATAATCGATTTCTGGGTGTTTACACGCATCATTTGCACCCCTGGTATTGGCAATAATTGCCAACAATCTACTTTTGGTTTTGCTTAAATCCAGTTTTGATAGTACCTCTGCAGTATCGACCATTTGGGGAATAGCCTTAGGAGAAACGAAACTCCCAAAATCAATAGTATCAAAACCAACTCGAAGCAATGACTGTATGTATTGTACCTTATAGTCTGTTGGAATAAAATCCTTTATGCCCTGTATAGCATCGCGTGGACACTCGATTATTTTAATTTCATCAATCATTAGGTCAAAGATAGGAATTACGATTAGGAAAGTTTTCAATTCTTAGCGGTTAAAATCAAAAACGCGATACCCAAAAAAACGATGATTTGCATCCATTTTAAATAAAATCCAACCTTTGAATTTCGTCTTAAATATTTTGAAATAGAACCTGCGAGCAGAGCAATTGCAGAAAAAATTATGGCTGAAACCAACATAAACAAAAACCCAAGAACATAAAACTGAATGACCGAATTTAAGGTATTACTAAAAAGAAATCCGGGAAAAAAAGCTAAAAAGAAAATGGAAACCTTAGGGTTCAATACGTTCATTATAAAGCCCTGTTTGAACAACTGACCTTCTGTCTTTATGGAAATTTGATTAGCGTCAAACTCAAATTGATGATTTGAACGGTAAACTGATATCGCTAAATATATAAGATAGCCAGCTCCAAATAACTTCAAAATCGAAAAGAGCACATCATTCGTCTTTATAATTGCTGACGCTCCAAATGCAACTAAGGTAGTGTGGACAATGCATCCTGAAATTAATCCCGCAACTGTAGCCAGACCAAAGCGCTTACCATTTATCAAACTTTGCATCATGACGTAAATATTATCAGGACCAGGTGAAATGGCCAATGCTGATGTCGCCAAAATAAAGGAACCTAATAACTGAACATTCAAATCACTGGTGTTTTGAAACAAAAATAAAAATTCCCGAGTGTTCTAACTTTTTAAAAAATCAGATTTCTCCAAAAGTAACCTATAGATGTGTCCAGCCAAAAGAGCAATACTTCACAAGACCAATTGATTAGATTGAATTGAAAGATGCTTCATGAAATGGCACAAATTAATCTATTTTAAAGAATTTTCTTACTTTGTTGTACTTAAATTATTCTATATATCTGTTTATCTGTTTTTTAAATGTCTTTCTTAAATTAATTAATGCATTTCGTCGATTTTTTTGGTTATTTAACGATTTTGTATTACATTTGTTCCAACCAAACTTAACCTATTTGACATGTTTAAAAAATTACTACGTTCAGCCAAAAAAATTGGTATTCTATTTTTTGGAGTCTTGTGCTTCAATACTATAGGTGCCCAAGTAGATTCAGAGCCTCATACAGGTCTAACCCCAGAAGAAGAAGCGCAGTTTCTTGAGCTTCTGCCACAATTACAGGAATTAGAGAACGCCTTTTTACAGAGAAAAATGCAAAGGCATGCTACAAGTTTTACAAATTATGTTCCGATTAAGCCCCATATCATAAGAATGGACAATGGAACTGGCGGATTATCTGAGGAGGATTTATATGATGCCATTGCATTGATGAATGTAATTTACGAAGCTTCAGAATTGGAGTTTTTTATCTGTGGAGGCATAAATTATATTGACGATTCTGATTATTTCAACTTTCAGAAATCTGAGGAAAGTGCTTTAACCGCGGCAAACAACGTAGACGATGTTATCAATATCTATTTTGCAAACACGGTGATTTCAGCAACAGGTTCCAATTTATGTGGATATGCCTATTTTCCCGGTGGTCCAGAAACCATCATGATGAAAAATTCTTGCGCTGTAAACGGAAGTACATTATCCCATGAAGTAGGGCACTTCTTTGCCTTGTCACATACTCATGGTAATTCAGCACAAACCAATGAATTGGTAGACGGTTCAAATTGTAGTATTAGTGGTGATTTTATTTGTGATACGCCAGCAGACCCTAGATTGAGTTATAGTAACGTAAATTGGGATTGTGAGTACACAGGAACTGATACTGATGCAAATAATGACACCTACATACCAGATGAGTTGAATCTAATGTCTTATTCAAGAAAGGCCTGCCGTAATACGTTTTCATCACAGCAACTTGCAAGAATGAATGCCGTTTATTTTGCTACAAGAAGTAATTTAATTTGTCAAGATTTCAATGTTGGATTTGAAACTGCATATACTAACGACTGCGATAACTCAATGACCGTTGATTTTACCGATAATAGTGTTGGTGCTACAGCTTGGGAGTGGGATGTAGATTCTGATGGTTTTGTTGACTATACCACCCAAAACCCAACACACACTTATACTGACGCTAGCAAATATGACGTATCGTTAAAGATAACAAGTGCAGATGGTATAACAATTGGAAAAATGCAACCTGAAATGGTGAATATTGGTGTTCGTTCAGTTCAGTCATCTGAGATAGAACTAACACTAAATACAGATAATCGTCCTTCAGAAATTACATGGTTCTTAAGGGACGAGAATGGATTTACTATCCAATCAGGTGGCCCATATCAAGAAGGAAGCCAAGATGAGGTGACAATTACAGAAACACTTGACGTAAGCGCAATGGGTGGATGTTTCAGTTTTGAAATAGTTGACAGTGATGGTGATGGTCTTATTGGCTCGAATTCTGTCGGTAGCTACGAATTAAGGGATGGTGACGGTAATCTAATTGTACATGGAAGTGATTTTGGTTCAAACGACCTTACCTATATGACTGGTGAAACCTTAGCTGCAGAAGGCTTTTTGACCCCAGAGAATATACAAATTGTCCCAAATCCAGTTAAAAACACGCTGTTTATTAAAACTGGTAAACTAGAATCCTACCCAGATTACTATGTGATTTACAGCACCACTGGAAGAGCCATTAAGAAAGGTTTCATTCAATCTGAAGATGATTTGAAAATCAATGTAGAAGCTTTTAGATCGGGCATGTATATCATCAAGATGAAAAACAAATTCGGTAGTATAGCACTACCATTTATAAAAGAATAAATAAAATAACTAACCTACTTATTTTATGGAGCGAATAAAGTTTAGTCTTTATTCGCTCTTTTAATTATGGCCTCGTTTATATTCTTAATTAGCCCTGGACCCTCGTAAATAAAGCCCGTGTATATTTGTAGTAAATCTGCTCCAGCATCTAATTTTTCAAGAGCATCCTCTGCTGAATGTATTCCCCCTACCCCAATTATTGGAAACCCTTTTTCGCTTTTATCTGAAAGATATTTGATAACTCTAGTAGATTTACTTTTAATCGGTTGACCGCTTAAACCACCATTACCAATAGCCTTCAATCTACGTTCGGAGGTTTGTAAATCATCACGACTCACAGAGGTATTGCTTGCAATTACACCGTCCAGTTTTGTTTCCTTTACCAAATCCACGATTTCATTTAGTTGAACATCGTTAAGGTCTGGAGCAATCTTCAATAAAATTGGTTTTTGCTTATCAAAATTGTTATTCAACTTCTTGACTTCAGAAATAAGTTCTAACAAATACGCTTTATCATTCAATTTAGCATGGCTCCCAACGTTAGGGCAACTAACATTTAGCACAAAATAATCAACATATGGGTGCAGGCCATTAAAGCATTCCAAATAATCCTTGGTGTAATCTTCAGGTTTAGTATCTGTGTTTTTACCAATATTCCCTCCAATGATTAGGCGACCTTTATTTTTCTTAAGTTCTGAAATAGCCGCTTCAAGCCCTTCATTGTTAAATCCCATGCGATTTATTATGGCTTTATCTTCTTTTAATCTGAAAAGTCTTTTTTTAGGATTTCCCTCTTGGCCTCTCGGTGTTACCGTACCTATTTCTATAAATCCGAAACCAAAGTTTGCCAATTCATTGTATAAAACTGCGTTTTTATCAAAACCGGCTGCGAGACCAACTGGGTTTTTGAATTTTAATCCAAAAAGTTCTCGCTCCAAACTAGGGTTCTCCACCTTATAAATCCCGCGGAAAATGGAAGGTATCAATGGGATTTTGCTCAAGTTTTTTATTAAGGAAAACGTAAAGTGATGCACCTTTTCTGGGTCGAACTGAAACAAAATGGGTCTTAAAAGTGCTTTGTACATCAAAATGAATTGTTTTGCAAAAATACCATTCATTTGAATTATATCATAGTCCAAATTCTTATCAGAAATAGTATTTTTGAAAGAAGCAACCCCAAAACCTCCCAAAATGATTTCAAAACAAAAAATAATCAATCGATTTATTGGCTACGTTAAAATAGATACTGAATCAGACCCTAATAGCAATACGACACCGAGTACTGCAAAACAATGGGATTTAGCTCACAAATTGGCAAAGGAGCTTATTTCGATTGGAATGAAAGATGTAACGATTGATAACAATGCCTATATCATGGCAACTCTCCCTTCAAATGTGGAACACGATGTTCCCACAATAGGTTTTATATCACATTTTGATACCTCGCCAGATTTTACAGGGGCTAATGTCAAACCAAGAATCGTAGAAAATTATGACGGCGGAGACATTGCACTAAATGCCGAACATAATGTGATACTTTCGCCTTCCTACTTTGAAGATTTACTACTATACAAAGGCCAAACGCTTATAGTAACAGACGGTACTACCCTTCTTGGAGCAGATGATAAAGCTGGGGTGACAGAGATTGTTACGGCCATGGAATATCTAATTAACAATCCAGAGATAAAACACGGTAAAATAAGAATTGGTTTTACCCCAGACGAAGAGATTGGCAGGGGTGCACATAAGTTCGATGTCAAGAAATTTGGAGCGGATTATGCCTATACCATGGATGGCAGCCAAATTGGTGAACTTGAGTATGAGAATTTCAATGCTGCTGGAGCGGAAGTCACTATTAACGGAAAAATTGTACATCCAGGTTATGCTAAGGGTAAAATGATCAACTCGATGTACATAGCAACAGAGTTCATTAATTCGTTACCTAGAATAGAAACTCCAGAGCATACCGAAGACTATCAGGGGTTTTTCCACCTGCACGATATGGAAGGAACGGTTGACCAGACGGTTCTTAAATACATAATAAGAGACCACGATAGAAATCATTTTGAGGCTAGAAAAGAAATGATGCTAGAAGTGACAAAAGACATCAATTCACAGTACGGCCAAGAATGTGTAACGATTGAAATTAATGATCAATACTACAACATGAAAGAAAAGATTGAGCCTGTTATGCACATCGTGGATATTGCTGAAGATGCAATGAAAAAATTAGGTATAAAACCTATCATAAAACCCATTCGGGGCGGGACCGATGGTTCACAGCTAAGTTATATGTGCCTTCCATGCCCGAATATTTTTGCTGGCGGCCATAATTTTCACGGACGTTATGAATATGTGCCAGTTGAAAGCATGATTAAAGCTACAGAGGTTATTTGTAAAATTGCTGAATTAACTGCCGAAGAAGCACTAAGCGACCGGTAGCTTTGTTTATAAAATCTATGAGAAGTTTACAAAAAAGAGTCTAAAGACCGCTTCGATTAAAATTTAAAATTCTAAATGATTATAGCCCAAATGAATTATTTCCATCTCGCTTCATCCATCTGTTCATGATTCGCGTTTATGATTTTATTCTATACTCGAGAACAAGCACTTATTGAACATGCTATATTAGCAATGTATTCTGTATTACCAGAGGTGATGTTAAAACTGGGTGACTAACCACCCGATTATATAAAAAAATCGAATGAACATGCACTAAATTCCAACAACGAACTTCAAGGATTCCTGATTAGCGTTTTTCTTGGTTGCTCTTAGTATGTAAACACCTTTGGGCATTTCTTTTTTGAGTTCTAATTCAACCAATCTAGAATTTATAATTTCGACTCCAGCTAAATCAGTTTTTAGAATCTCCTTGCCATCGATGCCATAAATCTGAAAATTGTCAAACTCTGAAATATCCTTAACTCTAATTTGTATGCTATTTTTTTGAATGCTGAAAAATACATTTTCAATTTTATTACTTTGAGGACGCGTAATGCCTAAAGTACCTTCGGAAAAATTCATTTCTACACTGTCAATCAAAGGTGAAACATTTGTAACTAAGCTATTATCGACGCTTATTTCAAACTGAAAACCAAATCCTTCAGGAAGGTCATTTAAATCAATCAAAGCTGGCGTAGATTCCACCACTCTAACATATCCTGGTTTGTGGTCGTAACTCTCACTTACATTTTGCCAATCTGTCCACTCATCTAATATATCATCTCCGTCGACATCCACTCCGACTCGAGCCATGACGCCATCTACCCATGGCCCTGGACTAACATAATCTGTAGATTGCTGAGTAATTAGATAGAATTGGCCCTCAGCAAACCCAACTGTAGGATCTGGATGACCAGATCCTAATTCACCCGCGAAATCAAATTCTTGGTATAAGGAATTACTTGTAAATCTTGCAGTTCTTATAGATTGACCTACTGGTTCATAATCAGAAAACAAATAATACTGTGAACCAACCTTTATCATTGTAAAGTCACCGTAGGCATTTTGCTCTGGTTCATGAATTTCGTATGTTAAAGTACCACTTTGAGGATGCTGATAGGTGTCAAAATTTCCTGTTGGCGTAGTACGTTGATCAATTACCGGAGGATGCTCATGAGGTTCAAAACCATTAATGCCATCTACACTACTAGTATGACCCGCATAAGGTGAGTCCCATGAATAATCTCTAGCTTTAATTGGTGACCAATCCTCATAAATAATATGAAAAAGACCATCAACATCATCTCTAAAAACTGCAGAATCTGAGCCATCCGAGGGGTCGTCAAATGCAATCCCTTCATAAGTGCCTACAACACCATCATCTAAATTGGAGTCTATAATCACATGTGGGTCTTGATCATTGGGGGAATCGTAATAAATATAAAATTCCCCATCTTTATATTCTGCAGATGTCGTCCACCTGCCTACAAGACCACCATTATTTGTCACAGGTCCCCTCATTTCCCAATTAATCATATCACTACTAAACCATGAATAATAAGCATTAGTGGGACCCTTGGCCAAAAAATAATAATTATTATCACTAACTGACACCAAAATTGGAGCGTCTGATGCATTGCTAGGACCCACATTTGAAATTGGATTCCAGTTGTCCCATACTGGAGACTGTTTAAATACAAGACTTAAAGCTTGAATTGAATTATCAAAAGAGGTAATCGTGCTAGTGTATGTATAATCGCCATTTTCATCTAAAGGTTTGGCTAAACCATCTTCGCTTATCAATAAATTTGTTGAATTTAACAAGTTACTATTCCAAGACACCTCATCGTCAACCCAAGTAAAATTATTTTCTTCAGTTTGCGCCTCTCCTTCTGGGAAATTACCTGACTGGGTGTCAATATTGGCGAAATACAAGTGGTTACCTTGAACAGAATTTAGTGATAAAAACGCAATGATTACAAAAATAGCCGTGCTCGCCAATACAATTAAATACCTGTTTTGCATCATGACTTATTAAGATGATTAAATTATGAAAAATATAGTTTATTGTTGAAACGATATTCTGAATATATGAATTTATCAAAACAAAAAACTCCAAAGCAAGCCTTTGGAGTTTATTATTTATAATACTATGTTATTGTTATTTTTTGGTGGCCGGAACATTCAATTTATTGCTCATCTCCATGGATAAGGCAGAACGTTCAAACTTCATTTTCCCAGCCATTGTTTCAATAACGCATGAATTATCTTTATCGTTTAACTCTAAAATTTTACCGTGTAGGCCACTTTTTGTAATTATTTTATCACCTCTCTTCAGTTCGGCTGCAAACTTCTTTTCTTGCTTTGCACGTTTCATTTGTGGAGCAATCATAAAAAAGTAAACCACGGCAAACATTGCCACAAAAGGCAGAATATCAGCTATACCCATTTAATTACTTTACAGGTTTGATAGCCGCAGAACCAGCTTTCTTGGCAGCCGCATTAGGGTCTGGCTCAACGAAAGCCTTGATTTTTACAGTTTCAGAACCTTTTTCCGTATTTGTAGTTAAGGTAATGGTCTTTTGTACTTGATTGTTTCCTTTACCGTTAAATTTCACAGTAAACTCGGCAGATTCGCCTGGAGCCATTGGGTCTCTATTCCAATCTGATGGTACAGTACAACCACAAGTACTTTTAATATTACTTACAACCAAAGGTGCATTACCAGTGTTGGTATATTTAAATTTTGTCTCAACTGGTGTACCGTTTACAATTGTACCGAAATCATGCTCAGTTTCTTCAAATGTAATAACGGCAAAATCACCGGCAGTTGCGTCTCTTTCTGCAGCAGCTGCAACATTCTCTGAATTGATTTTACTTGTTGCATCTTCTTTACAAGAGGTAAAAGCCACCATACATAGTGCGCTCAATCCTAAAATTACTTTTTTCATTGCTCTTTATTTTATTAGGTTAATATAGATTTAAGACTGCAAAAGTAACAATAAATTAAAAAATCTGAAATTATTGTGTCTTTTTGAACGTTAAAAGAGGTCTAAATAATTTACTGTGTGAAGTTTACATTAAACCTCTTCCGGTTTTGTTAAGCCTATTTTCAGATTTATACTCTCTCACCAGTTTGTCTAAAATACCATTAACAAAATTACTGCTCTTTGGTGTGCTATATTCCTTGGCAATTTCCAAATACTCATTGATTGTCACTTTCACTGGAATAGACGGAAACTTTTGAAATTCACAAATCGCCATTTGCAATAAAACGGTATCTATCTTAGTAATTCTATCAGCATCCCAGTTTTTTGTCTTGTTGGCGATTTCAGTATTAAATGCAGACTGGTTTAAAACTGTTTTTGAAAGTAACTCCATCCCAAAATCCTTATCTTCTTCCTCCTTGAATAATTTAGGCACAAAAGCCTTGTTTGAGGTCTTGGATTTTATTTTTTTTAGTAACTTCTGTATACCCGTATTGATGACGGGCAAATCATCAAGCCAAGTGATATTCTTATCTTCATAAAACTCGTAAAGCTTATCGTTAGGAGCTATTATTTCGGTAAATAAATCAAGTACAAACAACTTATCTTCCTTAAATGAGGAAGTTCTGTTGGCCATGTACGATTTATAAAGCTCACTTTCAATAACCTGTTTAAACAAAACGTCAACATATTCAAAATCCTCAACCCATAAGTTTATTTTTCTGGATTCGAATTGTTCACTTAAATTCTCGTTCTGTTTTAAATGTTGAAAAACCTCATTTTTAATGAATTTCAGGTTTGGGTTCTTTTCTTCTGCGGTGGCAAGGTGTTTGTTTTGCGACTTCTTAATGTAATCTTCTGCCTTTGTATGTAGCTCTATGAGAAGTAAAAGTTGTGCTAAATAAAGATCATAAATACCTTCAAAGCTTTTAATAAGAAAATTCTGTTTGGGCTTTAAATCCTCACTTTCCGAACCCTTAGCGGCGTAGAGCACTTGCATGACCTTGATACGAATGTGGCGGCGATTTAACATACTAAAGAACTTACTTATTTGGTGGTTATACTTAAATCATCAAGAAATTAAAGGGCAAAAATAGTCTTATTTATATATAAATGAAGTCTAGGAAAGGGTTTCTTTGGTAAGCTCTTTTCGCTTGGCGTTAATTCTTTCATTGGCAAAATCAATTGCTGCTATATTAGTGCTTAATTCCTTGCGATTCGCCCTATCCAGTATCTTGAGCGTTGTGTTATAAATATCCTCTGTTTTTCGCATTATTTCACTTCTGTCATCATTCTCCAACTCCCCGTAGACATTTATCAATCCACCTGCATTGATAAGAAAATCGGGCGTATAAAGTATGCCCCTTTCTTTCAAAAATCTACCGTGGTTGGCCTCATCCTCGAGTTGGTTATTTGCGCAACCAGCCACAATTTTCGTTTTTAATCGTGGTATGGTCAATCTATTCAAGGTCGCTCCCAAGGCACAGGGTGCGTAAATGTCCATTTCTTCTGAATAGATGTCGTCCCCACTATAAATGTCCACATTATATTTTTTGGCAACAGCCTGTAGCCTTTCCTCATTAATATCTGTGATTGTTACACGCGCACCTTCATTCATTAGGTTTTCTACGAGTGCTTCACCAACTTGACCGACTCCTTGCACAAAAATTGACTTGTCCTCTAAGCTATCACTCCCAAACTTGAACATAACGGCCGCTTTCATACCCATAAAAACGCCAAACGCAGAGATTGGTGCTGGATTACCCGAACCACCGTTATCCCTTGAAATCCCTGAAACATAAGGCGTGATTTTTCTTATTACATCCATGTCTGCAGGCGTGGTACCAACATCTTCTGTTGTTATGTAGGTTCCGCCCAGAGCGTTAACGTTTTCAGCGAATTTAGCAATAAGTTCGGGGGTTTTTTCAGTATTGGCATCACCGAGAATCACCGCTTTACCTCCTCCAAGATTAAGTCCTGTTATAGCTGATTTATAGGTCATCCCCCTAGACAATCTCAACACATCATTTAAAGCCTCCCATTCATTGATATAATCCATCATTCTCACACCACCCAAAGCTGGCCCTAATACAGTGCTATGAATGCCAATTATTGCTTTTAAACCAGTATCTTTATCGCTGAAAAAGGAAATTTGTTCATGTCCATCAAACGCATTATGACCAAAGACCGGTTTTAATCTCGAAACGGGATTTGATGTACTCATATCTTCACGACTCATAAAAGAAATTTTGCATGGTGAGCGTAGGTGGGCAAATGTAAATTATTTGTTAAAGAGTTACAAAATATTAACCTTTAAACGATATGGTACTGGTTTTAATTAAATCGTTTAAGCTTTTTTAATTAATGAAAGAATTACAACATATAAATAAATACTTCTACAAGTACCGTTATAAACTGATTTTTGGAATAATAATAACCATAGGGGCCAAGGTCTTCGCACTTTTCACACCAAGACTAATTGGGCGCTCCATCAATGTAATCTCAGATGCCGTAAACGGAAAAATTAGTAATGAGGTGTTTAAACACGAGCTCGCCCTAAATATTCTATACCTTATTGCTGCTGCTATAATCGCAGGAATCCTGACTTTTTTTATGCGCCAACTCATTATAAACGTTTCACGGTATATTGAATTTGATTTAAAGAACGAAATCTACAAACAGTATCAAAATCTATCGCTCAGCTTCTATAAATCTAATCGAACTGGAGATTTAATGAATAGAATAAGTGAGGATGTGACTAAAGTGAGAATGTATGCCGGACCTGCAATCATGTACACTATTAATATGATTACCCTTTTTGCAGTTGCACTGATTTATATGTTCAGTACTGCCCCAAAATTGACTTTGTATACCATCCTGCCCTTGCCACTTTTGTCATACATCGTTTATAATCTCAGTAAGGTCATCAACAAGCGCAGTAGAATCGTTCAAGAATATCTCTCGTCCCTTACGGCTTTTACACAAGAATCCTTTAGTGGAATTTCAGTTATAAAATCCTACGGTATTGAAACCTCAAATTATAATGAGTTCAACGTACTCTCAGAAGAGAGCAAGGGTAAACAAATTGATTTAGCAAAAGTTCAGGCATTATTTTTTCCGTCGATGATTCTATTGATTGGCGTAAGTAATATCCTAGTTGCCTATATAGGCGGTATGCAATATATCAATGGTGAAATTGAAAACCTGGGTACAATTGCAGAGTTTTTGATTTATGTAAACATGCTGACTTGGCCGGTTGCTACGGTGGGTTGGGTAACAAATTTAGTGCAACAAGCTGAAGCTTCACAAAAACGCATCAATGAGTTTTTGGATGAAGAACCTGAAATAAAAAATTACAATCAAACCGAAACTGAAATTGAGGGTGAAATTTCATTCAATGAGGTCTCTTTTGTTTATCCTGATACAAATATTCAGGCCCTAACTGATGTTAGTTTTTCATTAGAGGCAGGAGAAACCCTTGCCATACTTGGTAAGACAGGTTCGGGTAAATCTACTATTCTTGACCTTATTGGTAGACTTTACGATGTTCAAAAAGGTAGTGTGAAAATAGATGGGGTAGCAATTGATAAGGTCAATCTTACTAGCCTACGAAACAGTATTGGTTATGTTCCGCAGGATGCATTCTTATTTTCAGATACTATTGCAAACAATATAAAATTTGGAAAAGAAGACGCTACAGATGAAGAAGTCATAGACGTCGCAAAACTTGCAGACGTTCACAAAAACATTCAAGGCTTTTCAAAAGGCTATCAAACTAAACTCGGAGAGCGTGGTATAACACTTTCGGGTGGGCAAAAACAACGAATCTCTATTGCTCGTGCTATTATCAAATCACCCGAAATTATGCTTTTTGACGATTGTCTTTCTGCAGTAGATACCGAAACAGAAGAAAAAATACTGAAAAACCTACAAAAGGTTTCCAAAGGCAAAACAACCATTATTGTAAGTCATCGAGTATCATCTGCTAAAAATGCCGACAAGATTATCGTGCTAGAAGATGGAAAAATTATCCAGAGAGGCAAACATGAAACACTCGTCAATATTGATGGTTACTACAAAGAACTTTATCTAAAACAACTAACGTCCAAAGAATTGGATTAAAGTATTGCATTTAATGTATGCTACTTGCTTGATACCATAATAATTGAACGCTTCAGGTATTTCCAACATACTTAAATGAGTCACTAAAAATTGAGCAAATTGTCAAGAATTTGTAGCAATCAACTAAACCTTTAAAATTTCAGCGGGACCCTTACCAACTCGCAAATTTTAGTGTTTAAAGTTGCCTACTTTAGAAATTTTTTAGATTTTTGGTGCTACTGTTAACAAAATCTAAAAATGCAATGAGTGACAAAGGCATGATGCAGCAAGAAGAAATTTTCTCAAAAGTACAACGAGCCGGAAGGCGGACCTATTTCTTTGATGTTAGAGCAACGAAAGCTGGGGATTATTATTTAACTATTACCGAGAGTAAAAAGTTTACTAATGACGATGGTTCCTTTCATTACAAGAAACATAAAATTTATTTGTACAAAGAGGACTTCGAAGAGTTTAACGAAACCCTTAAAGAAATGACCGATTACATTATCGACGAAAAAGGTAATGAAGTCATTAGCGAGAGACACCAAAAAGATTTCAAGAAAGATGATGCAAGAATAAGCGACGACTTAGCCGAAGGCGGAGAAGCCGTAAATGAATCTTCTTCTGCAGAAAAATTCACCGATATTAGTTTTGAC
>JBCCOJ010000075.1:0-14004 GCA_039025415.1 Bacteroidota bacterium
ATCCCAATTCATGAACTTCGTTATCTGGCAAATACAAAACGAATACTTGTTCTTTGGTAACGATATTTTTACTCTGAATCTCTTCGGTGCTAGTTAGTAGCTTTTGTCTAATTAGTGTGGTAAGAAAATGTTCGTGTGCAGGAGTGATGGTATCGGTTTGCCATAGCATACCAATTTCGCCCATAAGTGGCATAAAATCGTCGTAGAAGATATTTATAAAACCTTTTTCATTTTCAAGTCCAGAATAGGTCTCGTAAAATAATTTTTGATCAAAATTTAGCATTGCCAATTTAAACGTACTTATGGCATGATTATGTGTAATGTCTTTTTTTGCTGTTTCCTTGACTGATTCGGATATTTCAGTGCTATCCATCGCCGCTATCTTTGAGATTTTAAATCCGTTGGCGTTTAGGTAGCTAATATTCAGAAGTTTCTGAAGATTTTTTAAGTCGTATGTGCGTATATTAGTCTCAGTTCTTTCGGGCTCCAAAAGGTTATAGCGTTTTTCCCAGATTCTGATGGTATGGGCTTTGACCCCTGTAAGATTTTCGAGGTCTTTAATGCTAAAACTACTTTTTATATTGTTCATTCTTTCTCATAGAAGTTTAAACAAAAATAGTCAATTTGTAGCTCATTTACTAGCGTTTACAAAAATTTAGGATGTTCTTATCTCTTAAAGTTTAAAGGGCGCTAATGCACCACGTAAATTTTTTCATCAAAATTTATTTTTCTGAAAAACAAATACTTAAATCCTATTTATACAAAACTTAATCGTGAATTTGGATTTTTTATGAGGATTCGTCTATTTAGAATCAGAATAAATTAACACAATTTTTAAATTATTGACAAAAGTGTTAATGAAATATTAAATTTTTCCCATTATATTACCTTGATATTAAGGATTAAATAAAAATATAAAAGTATGGCAAACGTCTTATGGTTACAAGGAGGCGCATGTAGTGGAAACACTATGTCGTTTCTTAATGCTGAAGAACCCACGGTAGTTGAGCTGATTACTGATTTCGGTTTGAACATTCTCTGGCATCCAACAACTGGTCTTCAAATAGGGGATCAAGTGCAGGATTTATTAAAGGATATTATAGCCGGAAAGGAACAAATGGATATTTTAGTTTACGAAGGTTCACTAGTCCAAGGGCCTAACGGAACTGGCTCAATGAATTTTTTTGCTGATAGACCCATGAAAGATTGGATTAGGGAACTTTCAGAGGTCGCAGGTTATGTTGTTGCCATAGGCGATTGCGCTACATGGGGCGGTATACCTGCAGTGCCACCGAACCCGAGTGAATCTACAGGTTTGCAGTTTCATAAAAAGCAAAAGGGTGGTTTTCTTGGTTCAGACTATGTTTCAAAAGGAGGATTGCCCGTAATAAATATACCTGGTTGTCCTGCACACCCAGATTGGATTACCCAGATTTTGGTGGCCATAGCCGTCGGTAGAATAGGAGATGTTCAAATTGATGATTACCACAGGCCAAAGACATTCTTCACTGATTTTGTACAGGACGGTTGTACAAATGTTACCAATTTTGCGCAAAAAGTTGATGGGAATTTTGGAAAGAGAGGCGGGTGTCTCTTCTATGAGGTAGGTTGTAGAGGTCCAATGACAAGGGCTAGTTGCAACAATATATTATGGAATAGACAAGCCAGTAAAACAAGAACAAACCATCCATGCTTAGGATGTACAGAGCCTGGTTTTCCTCATAATGACCTTGTTAAGGGCAGTGTGTTCAAAACGATGAAGTATATGGGTGTATTCCCTAAAGAGGTTCCAACTGGTAGAACAAAATTGGCTTACTATCTAGAAGCTGGTTTTCAAAAAGTTATGCCTACCAACAAAAGGGTTATGGAAACTTCTAAATAACTAAAAAAAAACAAAAAATGTCAGTAAAAGAATTGAATATATCCCCAGTCGGTAGAGTTGAAGGGGATTTAGATGTAAAAGTTTACATAGATAATGGAAAGGTGACAAGGGCTCACACTCAAGCCGCCATGTTTAGAGGATTTGAAAAAATCATGGAAGGTAAAGATCCGCAATCGGGTCTAATAGTTACGCCTAGAATTTGTGGGATTTGTGGAGGTTCACATTTATATTGCGCCTCTTCTGCCTTGGATACGGCTTGGGGAACTAAGCTATCTCCCAATGCATTATTATTGAGAGCAATAGGTCAAGCAACAGAAACGCTACAGAGTATTCCACGCTGGTATTATGCGATTTTTGCCACAGATTTAGCAAACAAGAAATACGCCAATCAGCCCTTGTACAAAGAAGTTGTTGAACGTTGGTCTGCCTATGTAGGCACTACCTTTCAAAAAGGATTGACCGCAAGTGCTTTACCAGTTCAGATTTATGCATTATTTGGAGGGCAATGGCCTCACTCTAGTTACATGGTTCCTGGAGGTGTTATGTGTGCTCCTACTTTAAAAGACATTACGCGCGCTCATGCTATTTTGACCCAATTTAAAAACGATTGGCTTGAACCAATTTGGTTAGGGTGCACTATTGAAAGGTACATGGAAATTAAATCATGGGACGACATGTTAGCATGGGTCGATGAAAACGAATCACATAAAAATAGTGATTTAGGACTGCTTATTAGAGCAGGAATTCAATTTGGCTTAGATAAATTCGGTCAAGGCGTAGGTAAGTTTTTGGCTACTGGCACCTATTTGCATAAGGACATGTATAACAATCCCACCATAGAAGGAAGAAATCATGCCTTAATAAGTTCTAGTGGATTTTTTGATGGTGAAAATTGGCATGAATTCGATCATTTAAAAGTTAGTGAGCACGTCAAACATTCATGGTATGATAATCAAGAAGATGGTTTACATCCCTGGGATGAGCCTCTTCCAACTCCTGCGAAATCTCAGGTATTGCATGATACAGATTTTGATGGCCAATACTCATGGTCCAAATCACCAAGATATGATGGACATGCTTGCGAGGCAGGACCCCTTGCCCGGTGTATAATGAATGCTAATCCAAATAATAAAGAATATCAAATTAGAGATCCATTATTTGGTGATATTATCAAAAAACTTGGTCCAAGTGTATTTACTCGCGTTCTAGCTCGTGTGCATGAAGCACCAAGGATTTACAAATTTATTGAGCAGTGGCTCTCTGAAATAGACCTTGACGGTGAATTTTATACCAAACCCGTCGAAAAGGATGGTAAGGGTTTTGGTGCAACAGAAGCAGCACGTGGTGCCTTGGCGCATTGGATTGAGGTAAAAGACGGAGTTATAAAAAATTACCAGGTTATGGCGCCCACGACATGGAATGTTGGACCAAACGATGCAGAAGGTAATCCAGGTCCAATTGAAAGTGCCTTGACAGGTATTGATATTGAAGACCCAACAGACCCTGTTGAAGTTGGCATTGTTGCACGTTCTTTTGATTCTTGTTTGGTATGTACTGTGCATGCCCATGATGAAAAAAGTGGCGTTGAACTTTCTAAGTTCAAATTGTAATCAACTTATTATAAAATTTCTTAATCATGCTTTCTCAAGTTAACTCTTGAGAAAGCTTTTAACTTCAAAGAAATAAAGATGAAGATTGCAATTATGGGTTTTGGTAACCCGGTTAGAAGCGACGATAGTATTGGAATGTATGTGATTGAAAAACTCAAAGATCAAATAGGTGAAAATAATTCAATCAATATCTTTGATATGGGTACAGCGGCTTTTGAGGTGCTATTCGGTCTTAAAGGTCATGATAAAATAATTCTTGTTGATGCGGCTTTAAATACAAATGAACCCGTTGGAACATTATTTAAGGTTCCAGCAGAAGAGGTTCTTAGTGCTCCAAAGGATGACCCACTGGTCTTTCTCCATGGCATGAAATGGGATCAGGCGTTATCTTATGCCAAAAAAATTCTTCAAGAAGATTACCCTGATGATATCCAAGTGTACTTAATTGCAATAGAAAACACGAAGTTGGAAATTCAATTGAGTGAGCCGGTCAAATTAGCAGGGGACAAAGTCGTGAATCATATTATGGAAGAGCTTAAAGTTCAAGAAGTATTTTGAACAGTAAAGTAGCATTGACATCATCACATATTTTTTTGGATAGTAGTTTGGTAGAATTAATTTTCCAAAATATCCATTATGCTTATGTTACTTATTTAAAAAGTCAGAATAAATTATTGATAACCCCGGTAAGCAGTCAATGGTTTGTGAAATTATATGAGCCAACACAGTTTTTGTTAAAAGCTCGAAATTTAAAGGGAGACAGAACACTAGCAATAAGGGAGATTTTGATTGATAATGATTTGGATATGGCCGATAGACCTCTGGATTTTGAAATTATTGAAAAAACAAACCTTATTAAAGTACTATTGTAATGAAGAGGTTTAAGAATCAAGAAGATGACTGGTTGATGGATGCTGAGGTACAATATAGAATAAATGAGTTTAAAAGCAGATGGGAGGTATCGTTGATATTTATTGACACTAGAAATCCAAAAAGGGTATTGATTCAAAAAATAGGTGATTACAGGTCTAAAAGGCTAGCAGAAATTTATGCAAGAAATATGCAACAAACTGCTGCTAAAGATGTTAGGGGAACGCAAAAAGTAAAGAAAGATGGTTACCGTATTAACAACAATTAAATATAAAGACGAAATAAATCAATTAATTAGCGGTGTTCCGCGTTTGGGTGAACTCGTAAATGTCATCGAAGAAGAAAATAAGTTAGAGGTATTATCCAAAGTTATTTTTGTTGACAATAATTTGATAAAGGCTGAACTGGACTGGTTTGATACTGAACCGCCTTATATAATTCCAGAAGTTGTTTTTAATGAGAATAACTTTCTTGCTTTGGTATTTTATAAATTGGGAAACCAACAAAAGGCATTCGAGTTTATTTCTGAAAATAACGCTTTATATTATCCATTATTAATAGCCACGCACATTCAATTTCAATACGAGATTTCTGAAAAAATGTTCTCAAATGAGAATACCGTTCACAACCAATGTATAATAAGCCATTATGGTAATTATGTAAATGGCTATGATTCGACTTTGTTGAAAAACCTGTACCAAGAAGCAATAAAAACCGCTATTGATGATGAATTTAAGGCATTTACCATCAAGCACTATTGTAATTTTTTGGCAGACTTAAATGATTTTCAAGAGGTGGAGCGTATAGTTCGTTTGTTTGACGGTAAAGGTCTAACAGAAAAAGCAAAGATTGAACTAGAGCTCCAGCTAGCTTCTGCGCTAACCGCGCAGTTAGAATTTCCTTATGGCAAAGAAATATTAGATGAAATTTCTAAGCTATTTAAAAAGGGAATTGAATTTTATGAGTCAAATGAGCTAAAGGTTAAGGCTGGTTTGTTATATATTGATGCTTCTGCAATCGAAAACTATAAGGGTGATTTGATTAAATCAAAAGAATTAATTAATCAGGCTATATTGATATTTAAGCAAGAAGATATCCCCGAGTTTTTAGGAGAAGCTGGTTTGCAGAAAGCGACTTTACTCTACAAGTGGAGTAAAAACGGTAGTCCTCAATATTACAAACCTGCGATTAATGCATTTCAGGATACATTAAAGGTGTTTAAGAGAGACACACACCCAAAAAAATTCGCCGATGTTCATCATAATTTAGCTCTTATATACTCTGAGATTCCAGTATCTTTAGAAGAAAAACCAATTTGGACGGCTTTTTGTGCCTCATCTTTTAAAGAAGTTTTGAAATTTTATAACAAAGAGAATTATCCCTACGAATATGCCATGGCTAGTCATAATTACGCAACTGCTTTAATGAGTTTCCCTGAAGCAAAATTGCATAATAATTCAGACAAGGCCTTTTGGCTTTTTGAAGAAGCATTATCGATAAGATCAGAAGAAAAATATCCTTTTGAACGGGCTTTGACCTTGATTAATCAACTTGAGCTTTTTTGGATAATGCACAATGAAAATAGTGATGAAGAATCTAGAAAATATAGTTTGATGTTGAATAAAGCCAACGAGATAAGCAGATTAGTAACAGATGGTCACATTCTCGAAAAAGCTAAAGAACATTTATTGAATCTAGAAAGTTTAAATATAATATTAAATTAATCATGCATGAGACATCGATAGTCAATAGTATAATGCGCACCTTGGAAATGGAATTTCAGGAAGATAAACTGAAGAAAATGAAGGCTATCCATTTAAAAGTTGGGATTCTTTCAAATATAGAACCAAGACTTCTACATAATGCCTACAGTGCTTATCATTATACAAATCCTAATTACCAAAAAGTTAAGTTGCATATTGAGTCGACAAAACTTAAAATTCAATGTGAAATATGTAATCACATAACTTTGATAAAGAACTATCGTTTCATATGTGCTAATTGTGGAAACCCAAGTAAAAATGTAATACAAGGAGAAGAAATGTTAATCCATAAAGTAGAATTTGAAGACTAAAAGCTATGTGTATAGAAAAATCAAAAAAAGTGCCAAGAGGAAGTGTTCAATGCGAGAACACAAACATCAACTTACTTAAAGCGAACGACTTTGTTGCTGATATCATAAGAAAGGAAATGTCCAGGACCAATACCTTATTGGTGAACATTTGCTCATCTGCCGGTAGCGGTAAAACAACATTAATGCAAAAAACAGCTGAAAAGCTGAAAGACAAAATTACCATGGCAGTCATGGTAGGGGATTTGGAAACTGAGCGTGACGCTGCCCGGATAAGGGAATCTGGAGTTTTTGCCTTGCAGATTGTTACTGGCGGTATATGCCATTTAGAAGCGCAAATGATCCACCAAGTCTTAGATCAATTTGATTTAGAAAATATAGACCTTTTGTTTATTGAGAACGTTGGTAATTTAGTTTGCCCTGCATCTTTTGACCTAGGCGAGGATTATCGAGTGACCTTAATGGCAACCACTGAAGGGGACGATAAACCAAAGAAATATCCACGTATGTTTTTAACCAGTGATATGATGTTGGTATCAAAATCTGACTTATTGCCGCATTTGCCTTTTTCTGTAGACTCAGTTACAAAAGATGCTAGAGAAGTAAATCACGAATTGAAAGTTATTCAAGTCTCTTCATTAACAGAGGAAGGTATCGATGAATGGTGTAATTGGTTACTTCAAAAAGTGGAACAAAAAAGTGTACCTAAGGTAGTTAATAGTTGAGTAGTACCTTCAAAATACAAATAAAAGGACAGGTTCAAGGGGTTGGATTTCGTCCTTTTGTTTTTAATCTTGCTAAAAAACATAATATAAAGGGATCAGTAACGAATAATGGGGAAGGCGTGCTAATCTATTGTAATACCAATTTAGTAAAGGCGTCATTTTTTTTGGATGAAATCATTCAAAATAAACCCGAGATATCAATAATAACGGGGCACTCTATAGATTCATCTCCCAAAATAGATTTTGATGACTTTTCAATAATTTCACCAAGTAGCGACTTAAAACCAAAACTCCCATTAACACCAGATTTTGCTGTTTGCCAAGAATGTAAATCAGAAATATCGAATAAAAATAATAGGCGTTACAACTATGCATTTACAACCTGTGTAAATTGTGGGCCTCGTTATTCAATCACGAAAAAATATCCTTTTGAGAGGGCTAATACGTCGTTATCGCAATTCGACATGTGTTCAGAATGTGAAGAAGAATATCAAGATTCGTCAAATAGGCGATTCCATTCTCAAACAAATTCCTGTAATGACTGTGGTATACAATTAAAATTAGTTTCAGATACCGGTAAGACCGTCACTGCCAATCAAGATGAATGTATTCTTAGGGCTGCTAAAGAAATTTTAAAAGGAAATGTTTTAGCTATAAAAAACACAAATGGCTATATGTTATGTTGCCTAGCAACAAACTCTAAAGCCATTAAACTACTTAGGGACCGGAAGAAGCGACCCCAAAAGCCTTTCGCAGTCTTATATCCCAGTTTAGAATCTATAAAAAAAGAGTATGTAGTATCGCCTCAAGAAATATCTGCCTTAAAGTCCAGAGTGGCGCCGATTGTTCTCCTTAAGGATGTAGGAAAATCCAAAGTTTGCTCAAATGTAATTGCTCCAAATATTGATCAAATGGGAGTCATGTTAGCTTCTTCTGCTTTAATGGAGTTAATAATAAGGAATATAGATGAACCGATTGTCACTACGAGCGGAAATATTCACGGTTCAACCATAATCGCTGATGAGCGTGAAGCTGAAGAGCGGCTTAGTAGTGTCGCCGACTTTTTTCTCCATCACAACCTTGACATTCAATTTCCCCAGGATGATTCTGTAGTAAAATTCATGGAGAATGAGCAACTTATCTTAAGACGCTCTAGAGGATTGGCCCCAAATTATTTAGAATTTGAAAATTTTTCAAACCAACCTATTTTAGCGATGGGGGCGCACCTAAAAAGTACCTTTGCTTTTGCGCCAAATAGGCAAACTTATGTTAGTCAATATTTTGGAAATCTTGATAATTATGATGTCTTAAAGCGCTATGAATCAACAATTGAAGCCTATGTTGATCTTTTTAAAACTAAACCAGAATCTATACTCATAGATAGCCACCAACAGTACCAAAGCAGTATCCTAGCTGAGGATTTAGCACTGAAATGGAACAGTAGTATCAAAAAAATCCAGCACCATAAAGCCCATTTTTGCAGTGTTCTTGGAGAGAATAAGTTGTTTAACGCTCATGGGAAAATTCTTGGTGTAGTTTGGGATGGATCTGGTTTGGGTGATGACAATCATATTTGGGGTGGAGAATTTTTCAGTTATGAAGCTGGGAAAATCAAACGGCTTGATCACGTTGAATATTACAACTGGATAGCCAACGATAAGTTCTCTAAAGAACCTCGTTTATCTCTCTTTTCGATATTGAGCGAAGAGTTTAACGAATATGCCAAACCTAAATTTTCCAGTACTGAATGGAATGTATATTCAAAAATGATAAAATCCAATACAACAAAAACGTCGTCAATTGGAAGATTATTTGACGCGGTCGCTTCTGCTTTGGATTTGGCTGATATGAATACATTTGAAGGTGAGGCGGCAATTTTATTGGAAAATTGTGCAAATAGGTATAAAGGTTCGGACTGTATTGATTTTACCAAAAAAGATTCATCAACAATAATATCACCGAAATTTATTTTGGAATCTATTTTAAACGCCTATCACAATGGTTTGTCGAAAGAGCGATTGGCCTTCAGTTTTATTTATACTTTGGCAAGGATTATAGTTCGCTTTTCAACTAAAAATCACATTAAAATAATAACCTGTAGTGGGGGTGTATTTCAGAATGCAACATTAATTTCGATTTTGAAACAAATGTGCAAAAAACAGAAAATAGAATTAAAATTAAATCGTAAATTATCACCTAACGACGAAAATATATCGTTCGGACAGTTGATGTATCATCTGTTCATAAAAAATTAGTATCATGTGTTTAGCAATCCCAGGTAAAATAAAGAGTATTGAATTACAGTATGACGGATTAGTCAGAATGGCCAAGGTCTCATTTGGCGGCATCGTAAAAGAGGCCAGTCTAGAAATGCTTCCTGATGCCGATATTGACGATTATGTATTAGTGCATGTTGGTGTAGCAATCAGTAAGGTTGACGAACAGGAGGCTAAAAAAACATTTGAATATTTAACCGAAATCGGAGAACTAGGGGAACTTGAGGATGTTGAAGACTATCTCCCCAAAAAAGAAGAATCATGAAGTACTTAAATGAATATAGAGATCCTGAATTAGCTAAAAAGTATGTCGAGGAAATAAAAAATACGGTAACTAGGCCTTGGTCGATTATGGAAGTTTGTGGTGGTCAAACCCATAGCTTGGTAAAAAATGGAATTATTGAAATGCTACCAGAACAAGTCACCATGATACATGGTCCTGGTTGCCCAGTTTGCGTAACTCCAATTAATCTTATAGATAAAGCCATTCATCTTGCCTTAAATGAGAACGTGATAATGTGTTCATTTGGCGATATGTTGCGCGTGCCAGGCTCTCAAATCAATTTGCTAGAGGCAAAGGCAAAAGGTGCGGATGTTAGAATTTTATATTCACCATTAGAAGCAGTTAAAATAGCCGAAGATAATCCCAACAGAGAAGTTGTATTTTTTGCGGTAGGGTTTGAGACCACGGCTCCAGCTAATGCATTGTCCGTTATCCATGCGCATCGAAAAGAACTTTCAAATTATTCTATTCTAGCTTCTCATGTACTGGTCCCACCTGCGATTAAAGCAGTTATCGATGATGATGAAAGTAAAATTGATGGTTTTTTGGCTGCTGGACATGTTTGTACCATAATGGGCAATTCTGAGTATTATGCCATAGCTGAAAAGCACAGCGTTCCAATTGTAGTTACAGGCTTCGAACCCTTAGATGTCTTGCAGGGGATTCTTATGGTAATTCGCCAATTGGAATCTAAAAAATCAAAAGTTGAAAATCAGTATTCCAGAATTGTCAGGGAAGAAGGTAACACTGAAGCCCAAAAAACAATTTTTGAAGTATTTGAGATAAAACATCAAATGTGGAGAGGTATCGGTGAAATCCCTGAAAGTGGTTACACCGTCAAATCAAAATATAGTGAGTTTGACGCCAACAAGAAATTTGATATAAGAATAGAAGAGGCACCAGAGCATCCAGACTGTATTTCGGGTCAAATTATGAAGGGTATTAAAAAACCTTATGAATGTGCTCAGTTTGGCAAAAAATGTAAACCAACATTTCCACTAGGCGCACCTATGGTAAGTAGCGAAGGCGCATGTGCTGCATACTATCATTTCTCTGGATTATTTGAAATTGAAGCATAATTCAAATTAATTAATGTCTATGGCAGGTTCTAAAAAAAGGCGGATGCAATTACAATGCCCTATGCCAAAACTAGATTTCGATGTTATAACGCTCGGTCATGGAAGTGGCGGTTCATTAACCAACAGATTATTAGATAGTGGCGTTTTTGACTTATTGAGTAATGATGTGCTCGATAAAAGGCACGATGGGGCTTTTCTCGAAATAGATGGTCCGCTTGCCTTTTCAACTGATAGTTTTTTAGTTTCTCCAATTTTCTTTCCTGGTGGGGATATCGGTGAGCTAGCGGTAAATGGTACGGTCAATGACTTAGCCATGTGCGGTGCCATTCCAAAATTCCTTTCCTTGAGCTTCATAATTGAAGAGGGCTTGAAAATGACTGAATTTTGGGAACTTTTAGTCTCGATTAAGTATGCCTGCGAAAAAGCCGGGGTAAAAGTTGTCACTGGTGATACCAAGGTTGTTGAAAAGGGAAAAGGTGATAAGATATTTATCAATACCTCAGGTATAGGCCAACGTCTTGCTAAGGCAAAAATTGGAGTGGAAAATATAAAAGTAGGCGATAAAATTATAGTAAGTGGAAATATAGCATCTCACGGCATGGCGATAATGTCTGTGAGAGAGGGGTTGGAGTTTGATTCGAAAATAGTAAGTGATACTACCAATTTAAACCATACCATTGTTAGCTTAATTGAGCAGTTTGGTCAAGATATTCATCTGTTAACAGACCCTACGAGAGGTGGAGTTGCAACAGTATTGAAAGAAATAGCTTTATCCTCAAATTTAGGTATCGCAATTTCTCAAAAGGATTTGCCAATTGATAGTCAGGTAGCAAGTGCATGTGAATTGTTGGGTTTAGACCCTCTATATGTTGCTAATGAAGGTTTGTTTTTGAGCTTTGTTGCTTCGTCTATAGCTGATTCTTTTTTGGATAGCTTAAAAAAAGACACCAACGGAAAAAATGCGAGCGTAATCGGAACGGTTGTTGAAACCCACCCAAAACAAGTCATTCTTGAGAGTGCAATTGGCGGTAAGAGAGTGATAAGTATGCTTCCAGGTGAACAATTGCCTAGAATTTGTTAATACATGGATTTTAATACTCTAGGAAATCATGTTGAAAACGCTTCCCTTTTTAAGGGCTCAAAAAAGATGCCCTTTTTGGCGCCTCGAGGTTTATTTGTGGCTAACGGTAAACTATTAGTTTCAGATACTGGCAGAAATCGTGTTTTTATTTGGAATAATATTCCAAATGAAACATACCAAGAGCCAGATGTTATATTAGGTCAAGAAACTATAGATGATATTGGTAGAAACTCTAAAACGAATGTTTCTGCAAGTACTTTGCACTATCCATCTGGTATATGGAGTGATGGGAAAAAGGTAATAGTTGCAGACGCTTGGAATCATCGTGTATTAATTTGGAATTCATTACCAACCTTCAATGCGCAACCTGCTGATGTTGTCTTAGGACAACCTGATTTTCAAAGTAACCAGCCTAATGTAATGGGGCAAGCTGCAAATCCAAAAGCAAATACTTTGAATTGGCCATACGGTGTTTTTTCTGATGGGAAAGAGCTTTGGATTGCGGATACGGGAAATAGGCGAGTGTTGTTTTTTAATGAAATTCCAACAAAAAATTTCACTCCCGCAGACAGAGTTATTGGCAAACCCGATTTTGAAACCAGAGACTTCGAAAATAAAGACCCTGTTTGGCCGTATTCGATTAAAATAAACGATGATGGGGTTTTGGCAATTACTGACACTCAATTTTATCGAATCTTAATCTGGAATAACAAGGACAATGCATTTAATAGTCAAGCGGATACCATTATAGGTCAGGAAAATTTTAATGACTCCGGTCAAAATCAATTCAGACTCTCACCAGAGGCAAATACCCTTAACTGGACCTATGACACCTGTTTTTTTAATAAGGGTATTTTAGTTAACGATACTGGTAACAGTAGAATTTTGATATTTGATGATATTCCACAGACAAATAATGTATTTGCCAATGCTATAATTGGACGGCCTAATTTTCAGACTAGCAGTGAGTATAAAGGTAATTTGACCGGGACATCTAGTGCAATTTACTGGCCTTTTTCAGTTACAACTTTTGGAAACAGATTATTCATAGCAGATACAGGAAACCATCGACTAGTAATTTGTGACTTAAAGACTTAAGTACATCCAGTAGACACCGGTGAATAAAGCAAAAAAACCACCTGCAATTCTAATACCGTTTAACAAGGACTTATTATTTGTTGACCTTTCGGTGACTTTGCCCAAAATCAATGTATAGATAGTCATTGCGATTACTGTACCAATCGAAAAACCAATAATATATTGAAGGCTTTCAAAGCGGGTTTCAAAGCCTAAGGCAGGCAATAGAAGTATAAAATGGGCTATACCAGCCAGGCCGTGGAGAATACCTATTCCAAATGAAGAACCAAGCTTATTCTTATTTTGAGATTGGTCATGGGCATGGGACGTGTGCTTTTCATCGTGCCGATGTAGGTATACATCTCCGTTGGCATGTATATGAGGTGTTTTGTGAACTTTCTCTTTATAAAAAATCCTATAAAGTGCCCATGCGCCAACACCAATCAAAACGAAAGCTACCAATTGCTCGCTATGATTAGAAATAAGTTCTACAGGAACAATGTTCTTGAATAGAAAAAAAAACATACCAATTAATAGCATGCCCAATAAATGGCCAAGACCCCAAGCAAAACCAATTCTCCAAACTTTGGTTCTAGATTCAATGGCTATTGGCGTAACGGCAGCTAAATGGTCTGGTCCTGAAATGACGTGAAGAACAGATGCAAGTAAACCAGCTATTATTGGAGAATCAATCATCAATTTTTAATGGCTAACGACATTATGAAAATTAGCGAAATTAATCATTCTGTAAAAGCTCAATTTAAGCTTAATTTTACAATGCCATTTTGAAAGTATCTCTGAACTTCTTTTAAGAGAAGAATTATACTTTATAAAGTGCGCACGAGAAGACTCGAACTTCCACGACCTAAAACGGTCACTGGCCCCTCAAGCCAGCGCGTCTACCAATTCCGCCACGTGCGCATACATTCAATAAAGATAAAAAAAAAGTTAAGCAGATGCTTAACCATTTTGTAGTGATTTGGCTGGGGCTTCCCGATAATGTGCCCAAGCTACAATCGGGATAAACTTCTCGCCCAGATACGTCTAAAT
>JBCCOJ010000076.1:0-13326 GCA_039025415.1 Bacteroidota bacterium
CTCGAAACAAAACAAAATTATATTGAAAGGTTAAAGAAAAGTATCGAGAAAAGTAAAAAAGAATCAAGAAACGGCAATTATTACAATAACAAATCAAATTTTCTTTCCTACCGGAAAAAGATAGATTTAGATATAAAGCGAGTAATCCATAATAAAGGGTTGAAAAATGAATACAATTTGAAAGATATATATGGCGTTGTTGGTGAGATAAACATTACAGGAGGAAGTTCATATTCATTCACTATTGAAGATAAATTATTTGACAAAATAAAATCTATTTCAAATAGATTAAACACCAGTGTTTTTATTACTATAATATCAATTTATTTGGTATTATTCTATAAAACTACTGGTTTTAAGAACTATAGACTTGCTGTAGTTAAATCAAGAAGAGTCTATAAGGAATTTGAAAGAGTACTAGGTTGGCTTTCTTGTGACGTAATAATGTGTTTTGAGTTATTAGAGTCGTTATCATTTACTAGTCTTTCTAGAATAGTCACAGATGAATTGTTAAGCTTTCCAGAAAAAGTATTTTTTAATTATGAAAAAATAATAAATGAGTTGGATTGTCCCTTAAGTGTTTTATCACCATACTTATTCAACTATTATCAAAAGAAAGATAGGTCAATAAAAAACTGTATTGCCGCTGGGCACGAAACAAATGGTTTTGGTCAATTTGATTTTTATGCAATAATTGAACACTACAATGACGGCTTGTATTTCAAGATTAACTACAACATGGAGGCATATGATAAAAAACAAATTCAACGAATAGCAAATATGTTTATTTCACTTGTCAATCAAATATCTGATAACGATGATTTAGAAATCATTAATTATTTATTAAATACTAAAGACAGATAATTGAAGACTGTTAGATTAAGTCTTAACTATTGCTTTAGAACTATTTATTTGTCAATAAATATAGTACCAGAGTTAAAAAGATTCTTAGGATCAAACAATTTCTTCATTTTTTGAAAAATTTTAAGATTTTCTTTGTCGACAAAATCAGAAAACAAGGTTTTATTATGTTTGCCAATACCATGCTCACCTGAGATATCTCCCCCTAATTCTATGGCTTTACCGACTAGAGTTGTAATACATTCTTTAAGTTTTTCTTCCCATTGGTTTTTGACTAATTCTCTGTCTTTAAATATATTAACATGAAAATTCCCATCTCCGATATGCCCTACAACGATGAATTCTTGATTTAAAGATTGGCAAACAGATTTTATATACATATACATGATTTCTATTTTAGATTTTGGAACTACCAGATCTAAATCTTTGAAGTAAGAATGGTTTATAGCTGCATTACCGATATTTTTTCTGTATCTCCACAACTTTTCCATTTCCCTATTCGTTTGAGCTACAAAAAAATTAGAAGTAGAATAATCTTGAATAAGATTATCTAATCTTTCAAGTTTGTTCAAATTTTCTTCTTGTCTTTCAGATTCAAATTCAATCCATAATAACGCAGAAATTTCTTCAAGAAAATTGATTTCTTCTTCAAAGTAGTTACATACCATCTTGTATCCATTCCTATCTAAGAACTCCAAGCTTGAAGGGTCGAATTTATGATGGAACAAATCAAAAACAAATTGAAACAACAACTCTTCTTCCTTAAAAGGAATCAAAACTAATATTTCTTCCTTTAAGGGTGTTATTTCTAGAACTACCTTAGTTATTATGCCCAAAGTTCCTTCGCTCCCTACAAATAGTTGTGTAAGATTATAACCGGTTGCATTTTTTCTTACATTTTTACCTGTCCATATTATTTGTCCATCTGCCAAAACAACTTGGAGGTTAAGAACATAATTTTTAGTACTTCCGTATTTTAAAGATTTAGGACTACCACTAGAAATTGCAACGTTGCCTCCAATAAAGCATATATTGGAACTACTTATATTTTGGGGAAACCAATAACCAATCGATTTTAATTCATCTTGAAGGATTTGCGTGATGACACCAGCTTCAGCAATTACATGCCGATTAATTTCATCGATTTCTATTATCTTATTCAATCTTTCGAGAGAAATTATAACATCTTTGGAGTTTGATAGAGCACCACCGCTTACACTGCTTCCTCCACCGCGGACAGTAAGGTTTAAATTAATCTCATTGCAAAATTTTACAATCATCGACACTTGCTCAGTATTAGCCGGTTTTACTACAAACAAGGGATAGTATTGTTCTTTGGTACTGTAATCAATAGAATAATTGTAAAGCTCCTGTTTTTTTGCCAAGACATTCTCTCTACCTACTAACGTGATGAGTTTGTCATGAATTTCGGATTGATTCATCAATACTTAGGATTTATTCATTGCCATTTCCTCTTCCATGGCCTCAAACAAAGCATGAATGTTATCTAATCCGAAGCCATCATAATTATTAACCCTTTGGACTATTTCGTAGAAAAATGTCGGACGATCTCCGATTGGGGCTGTAAAGACCTGAAAAAGTAGAGAATCGCCTGACACATCACATAAAACCCCATGATGCTTAATTTGAGCAATATCTAATCGAGGGTATTTCTTTTTAAGGTTATCGTAATATGAATCCGGGTATTTATTAAATTTTACCCCATTCAATTTTAACACCTCTATTGATTTAAAGATATTTGATGATATAAATGCTATATGCTGTATTCCGGCGCCAAAATTTTGGTCTATGAATAATTTAACCTGGGTGTTTTTATTATAATCTGGTTCAACTAATACGTTATTTATTAGCTTGTCATCTGTCTGCAAAACCTTCAGGAACATTCCTAGCTTACCTTTGCCATTGTCTGTTCTTTCATCAAAAGTACTTACCGTTTCAGAATTAAATATATTGTTAAAATAAGGCTCCCAAATTTGAATCTCATTTTCCCTTAAAGCACTTGCAATATGGTCAATTCCATTTAAATAGGATTCCTTTGGATAACCCCATTCATCTTTATCCACAGGATGATATCCAGGCATAAAACATCCCTTGTAGTTTTGGTAGTCAACAAAAACGATTTCGTTATCATCAAAAAGCTTTACCGAAGCAAGAGTGACTTGTCCATGAATATCAGAAATAGTTTTTGGAAACTCTAAAGGTATTGCACCTTTCGAAATTGCCTTTTCAAAAAAGGATGACAAGTTTTTAGTTTGAATACCAATTTTTTTTATCCCATTACCATGTAGGTCAACAAAAGATACTATTTTATAAGAGCTAGGTTGTGCAGCGGAGGTAATGACTAATTTGATATCATTCTTCTCTATGAAGTAGGAACACTTCTCAGGAT
This sequence comes from Bacteroidota bacterium, assembly GCA_039025415.1. Classification (GTDB taxonomy): domain Bacteria; phylum Bacteroidota; class Bacteroidia; order Flavobacteriales; family Flavobacteriaceae; genus Psychroserpens. Next base: position 3,272 of record JBCCOJ010000076.1, read on the forward strand.
TTCCTGTTTCTGGCCCGCAGTATCCAATTACATTAAATCCCATTGCTTTTACATGCCAAAAAACGACCATTTTGGCCATACCAACATAATATTCAATAAAATCATATTTTACGTTTAAAAAATCTGTTTCAATCAACTTTTGTTCCATATCTCTCCTAATAGATTAATAGATAATGATATACTTTTAATTCTTGAAATATATGTAAAATCGTTTTCTGCGTTTAATATGTTTTTTTAAAAACTGCACTTTTTAATAGCTAAAGTAGCAAAGTATTGGGAAAAATAAGCTAAACCATTTGATAGATAGACAATTATGGTATTTTTTCTTCAAATAATTTATTTTTCCGTTTTTTTCGATAGGAAAGCAGCCAAATTTTTAATGGCCTTATCAATAAGATTTTCTCGAATATGACTATAGGCAATTCTTATTTCATTTTCACCACCGTTCCCAATATAAAAGAATGACATTGGTGTGAAAATTACTTTAAAATTCTTAGCGCATTCTATCATATCCTTTTTCCTAATGGCGATAGGAAACTCTAGTGTCAAAAAAAAGCCTCCTTCTGGGGAATTCCAAGAAACGTTATTGAGAAAAGGGTTTTTGGAATTCTTAAAGTATTTTTTCAATGCCTCAACGGTTATAACCTTTTTTCTTCTTAGGCTTTCAAGTTTTGCTTGATTATAGTTCCTAAAAGAGAACTCATTATTAATCAGCATGCCACCCAAAATTGATTGAGTAATACTTGGCGTATTTACTGTGGTATATCCTTTCATCCTTGACATCAAATCAATTAATTTTCTTGCTTCGTTCAAAATTTTCCCTGTTACCATAACTCCAATTCGCAAGGATGGATGTATAATTTTTGAAAAGGAATGAAGGTAAATTACATTTTCACTTTCATCTAATGATTTTATTGTCGGATATTTAGGTCCATCAAACACGAAATCACCGTAGGCATTGTCTTCAATTATAAAAAAATTATATTTTTTTGAGAGTTCTAGCAATCTCTTTCTATTACCTACCGGCATACGTATTCCAGTCGGATTTTGAAAATCGGGAATTGTGTAAACAATTTTGACTCTCTTTCCTTTGCTTTGATATTTCAAAATCTTTTTCTCCAAAGTCGCAAGACATACCCCATTTTTTTTCATTGCAACTGGTGAAATTTCATAACCACAAAGAAAAGAGAAATGACTAATTCCAACATAAGAAGGATTTTCAACTAAGATTACATCTCTATTTTTGTTACATAACACAATAACAGATAACATTAAACTTTCTTGTGTACCAACGCTTATCAGAGTATTATCGGGATCTGCACTTATCCCATAATCATTTTCGAGGTATTTTACAATAAGTTCATTTATTATTCCTTTAGTTCTGTTGTATTGACCCAACTCGTTTGTAATTTTTCTTAAATCGAAATTTTTGTCAACTTTCAGATATTCTCTAAAAATGTCTAAATATTCACCGGAACGATCTAAGTCGAAATAAGACTCATCCGGTCTTCCGGAAGCAAGTGAAACAGAATCTGGAAAGTTTTGTTGTATTTCATTCAAAAAACCCATGACATCTTCTTCTAACTTATCCATTAAACTGTTATAATTTGCCATAATTTTAGTTTCTTATTGTGTTAAAACAATGAGATAAAATTTTTGTTGGTTGGTTAATTCCTGACAGTCTTTTCAAAGTACCTTATTTACGGATTTAATAGATTGTATTAAGGATGTTTCCGCCATCATGAATGTCCTACAATCAAAAACTGTTCATTGGTGTTTTTTGAGTAATACTAAATTTACCTATCCAAATTACAACGGCATTTATTTAATCATACCTATCTTAGAATAAAGCCGTTAGTGATTCAATTTATTTATTTCCCCATTTTGCATACCCCACAGATTTGAATATTCACCTTTTCTCTTTAATAAATCTTTATGATTCCCTTTTTCGATAATTTTACCGCTTTTCATAACTAAAATTACATCCGCATTTGAAATTGTACTCAACCTATGTGCAATTATAATTACAGTCTTTTTTTGTGTATTAAAATCATTAATAACGTCTTTAACCAGATTTTCCGATGGAGTGTCCAGGGCTGAAGTAGCCTCGTCGAGTAATAAAATTTCTGGATTCTTATATAATGCCCGGGCTATACAAACCCTTTGTCTTTGACCGCCTGAAAGTTTTGCTCCGTTTTCACCGATTTGTGTTTCAAATCCATTTTGGAGTTTATCAACAAATGAAGAAATTCCAAGCTGATTTGAAAGATTAACAATACGTTCCATATCTGGCTCATTATCCCCCAAGGCGATATTTTCAATTATATTTCCTGAAAACAAATTGGTTTCTTGGGGAATTACACCAATAATCTTTCTAAGACTTCTAGAATCCAAATGCTTCAACTCAAAGTCACCGATTTTTATTTTTCCATCATCTATCGGGTAGAACTTCTGTATCATGGAAATTAATGTGGTTTTCCCACTTCCACTTTCTCCGACAATCGCTGTTATCTTATTAAGCGGCAGTCTAACATTAAAGTTTTTAAATATTTTAGTGTCTCTTTCGTAACCAAAAGTTACGTTTTCAAACAAAATATCACCAAGATTCTCTTTTCGAAGATTTACTTTATTTTCATTCTTTTCTATTTCTAAATCCATTATCTTAAAAAGCCTATCAGTTGCAACAAGTGCGTTTTGAATAGTCTTGTTCATATTGATAAGTGCTTTGACAGGAGCATTAAAATAGGCCAAAAGGGCATAAAAAGAAAATAATTCTCCTGTGGTTATGCTGCCGTCAAGTACATATGTCGAACCTACCCAAAGAAGTATAATCGCAAATAGTGAAGCTAGAACTAGAGTAGCTGTTTCTGAAAAAATATTATTTAATTGAGATTTATAAAACGTAAAAAGAAATTTAACGAACCTATTTTCAGTAATCGAATTAAAGAAGTGTTCGACTCCAAATTGTCTAATGATTTTTATATGTCCAAGACTTTCAACAATCTGACTATTGAAATCCGCATAATTCTCGATTGATCTTCTCTCAACCTTCTTGTTAAAATAATCTATCAATAAATACAAAAAAATGTAAAAAGGCACTATGAAGAACATTATTAAAGCCAGTTTCCAGTAGTAAGTGAACATTAAAATAAATGAGAAGACTACTATAAAAATATTGACAAACATTTCGATTGACACATCCACTACGAATATCCTTATTTTTACTGCATCGTGAATTCGAGTTATTATATCGCCAATTTGAGTTGTGTTGAAAAAACTTTGTGGAAGCTTTAACAAGTGTTGGTAATAGCTCAAGATAAGTTGCGCATCCACTAATTGTCCTGTTTTTGCAACAATAATGCTTTTATAACTTCCTATATAACCCTGTAGTAGGACAATGATTATCATAGCAATACTCATTAGATTTAATAAATTCGTATTACCGCCTACCAACACAAAATCGGTGATTTTTTGAACATAAATTGCCATGGCGAGGCCAAGAATTGTGAATGTAACTGCTCCGAAAAGTGCATGAAACAGAATAGTTTTATGGGGTTTTAGTATCGACCATAGTCGCCTAATCGGCTTAACTTTTGGAATATCAAATTTTAAGTATTGTTCTTTAGAAAACAATAATATTGTTCCGGTACTGAATCCCTTAAAATCTTTAAAGCTATAATTCTCCATTTTGCCATATAGAGGATTCATTAGTGTTATTTTTTTTTTGGAGACTTTGCATAGAACAGCATAGTAGGGTAGTCGCCCCTCAATTTGATTAAGTTCAACAATTGCTGGTAAAGGTACGCTAGTCAGAATGTCCAAATTTATTTTGAATTCCTTGGCAGTTAGACCAATTTTTTCTGCAGTACTGATTAGTTGTAATTTTGTTTTTTCATTTTTAGTAGTGTTGGATAGTTTACGTACTTTATCAATCGGCATATTTAAGCCAAAATGGTTGAATATTGACGCCAAGCATGCATTGCCAGTGTCAGAATTGTTTAGTTGTTTTACTATCTTTAATTTCATGAATTTGGTTAGTTCAATTTATTTCCTTTAACTTCTTAGGATTAAGCCAATCTTCTATGCTGTCAAAAATCAAATCAAATAGACTTCTCCGAGAGATTATATATTGTGTAGTTAGCGTCATCCCTTTTGAAACTGATACTTTATAGCCGTTTTTCAGGTTCAGTTCTTTTGAATTTAAACTACATCTTATTTTGAAAAAAGTTCTATCTTTTTCGATTGTTATATTCTTGTCAATACTTTCTACCTTTCCCTCGATTATTCCCCATTGGTTATAGTTAAAAGCGTCAAAAAGAAATTTTACAGTTTGTCCTTCTTTTATCAAGCCAATGTTTTTAGGTGTGACTTTGTTTTCAACGATAATTTCAGAATCAGGAGAAATGGTGGCCAGAATTTGTGAAGAATTGATAAATGAACCTAGCTCTATCCCCAAAACTTCCTTTATAGTTCCAGAAATAGGTGCAGTTAGCGTACGGTTCTTCCTTTCTATTTTTATCCTATTCAGATTGTTCTTTAAATCTTTTATTTGTTCCTCTAGTTCTTGTTTTTGCAATTCCCATTCTGCTATTTTTGAAGCCTTGAATGACTTAAGAACTTCTCGTGCGTTTTTTAGTTCAAATTGGTATGTTTCGAAGTCGGAAATAGAGATTACTTGTTTATGGAAAAGCATTTCTTGTCTTTTAAAATTCGATTTGGCAAGGTCCACTTTATTTCTGAATTCTTTACTTTTCGTCAAAAATGCTCTATATTCTCCTTTACCTTCGGTTGTTTTTAGTTTGAAATATTGCCCATTTGTTAAATTTTTGAAGTCTTCATGCAATTGTTCAGTTTTGCTCAAAAGAGAGTTGTAATGAATCTTTTCTGATTTTAGATTTTCTTCACTAACTTTTAGTAAAGTATCTCCCGCCTTTACAGGTTGATTTCTAGTCATGTCTACGTAGACCACCTTTCCATTGACTATAGTACTTATTGATACATCTTCATCATGTGCTCTCACTATTCCCCGGCTTTGACTAGTTACATCAACTTTAAAAATGGGTAATAGGGCAATAGTCAGAATAAGGACAAGGATAATTACCTGATATATCGAAAAGTTTTTTGTCTTACTCCTTGAAATTAGATTCTCAAGAGTATGGATAGGATCATTTATATAACTCATTGGTCAAACTTTAGAAACGCAACAATAATTCTCTTGTCTTACCGAATCGACATTTAAAAATCTGAATTAAGAGAATAGAGCTCTTTTTACTATATTCATTATATTCTTGTAAAGTCATTTTCTTACAAAATCGCTGGTCTTAAACTCTTAAATTTCATGTTCTAAATAGCAAACTTTCTCAGTACGACATCCTAAGAAAAAACTAATTGGGTTTTTGTGCTTTTACTAATATTTCATTGTCACTTAAAATACCCTTCGAAAGGGTAATGCTAATAAACATGCATTCTTCTACAAATTAGTACTCTATATTTTCACCAAATAATTTTATCTCTTTTAAATCTAGGGATACATTTTGTTGGTTTGTGGCTAAGTAGCCACAGATTTTATCCGAGATATGAAAGTTCTGGAGAAACCATAGGTCATTATCAAACTTTCCAGTGGCCTTACTAATAGAAATATTCTTTGGGTTAATTCCAAATCCACGCCCATCAGCCTTCATAATACTTTCTTTACTTGTCCAATACCTATAGAAAGTGTGTAATGGATTAAAAGATTTATTTATTTCCTTCCATTGTTTTTCGTTCATGACATTTGCAAATTCCTTAAAATTTATTTTTGTAATTAATTCAATATCAATTCCAATAGTTATGTCGAAACCTAAAGCGCAAACTACATATCCACCTGAATGAGAAATATTGAACTCAACATCGTTTTTCAAATAAGGTTTTCCATACTCCCCGATTTTTATATTGTGTAATTCGCCTCCGTTACATCCTATAATTTCTAAACCTTGTAAAAGAATAATTTTTCCAAAGATGTATGATTGTCTATCTTGCCATTTATAATATTTATTGCTTTCCAATTGAATCCATCCGGGAAGTAGTTTAAGATATTTGTTTAAGTGCTCTTCTACTAATTGTGTATCAAATTTCGTGTATACAATAAGTACTTCTTTCAAATTGCTTAATGGATTAATTGACAATTTATTCCACTTATGTTCAAGTGATTAAACTTTAGCTAGGTTAGAACTATACTTTAAAATCACTCTTACCAAAAATAGAATATTATCTTTAATACTAAGGATGTGTATAAGAAGGTGATTTTCTGAAATCTCAACAGTCAAGATTCTCAAGCATAAGTCAAATAATATCTACAATAGAAATCAATAAGTAACTAGATGTTTAACGCCGTCATTTTTTGCAACAATAATTGCAAATATGGTGGACAGGAGATTTCTTGACTGAAGTGCTAAAAGTAGATGCGCGAGAAGTTTGCACACAAATAAAATATCTAAGTGACCGGTAGAAATAAAAAGTTTCGAACCATTTTTACAAAATAAAAAAGCGACAAAAAATAAGTATTTGGGAAATGTGACTAGATTTTTTGTATCTGTCTTTTGCAACTCCATAATTACATGTAAAATTACTTGTCTTATGAATAGTCAATTTTTATTAGTCATAACCTTAAATACCATGTGCACTCAAAGTAAAAATTAGTAATCACGGATTTGCCACAGTAATTCTTAAGTTGGAAGAATATTGAAAGCATCAGATGATGGCTAATTTTTACCTTTATTTTTACGTAGCATTCTCTCCAGCAAAAACAATTGATTGGGGGAATTTCAGATATCAATTGACAGAATTCCTTCCATCTTATGATACTGTTGCAGACTATAAAGCCGATAAATTATATTCACTATGAATCTTATTTAATGGGAATTCCAGATAAATTTGCTAAACAAATTAAATGATGGGATGAAGGGTTTAAGATGTTGATTCCTCAAAACCAAGGTATCCGCTATAATCCTCGGGGAGCTCTGCATCGATGTCCCTTAAATAAGTGTTCAATGCCTTGAGCGTAGAGTGACCCTTGATCAACATCAATCTGTCCCTAGTTTCTGTTTGGGAATATTCCTTTCGAAATTGACGGTACAGCTTGGTAACAAAAGTATGGCGGTAGGAATATAAGGTATAATCAGACCCCAACTGCAGTGATTTCCCCTCTTCCTTCAAGAACGTATTGTATTTGGTCTTGAGGTTCTTGAACCTTTTTGTAAAATAATCCCTTCTACTTTCCTCCGAGGATTCCCATGGGCCAATGCCAGAGGGGGTGAACAAAAAATGGTCGGAACTTGAAAAATCCAGTCCCTGGATTTCATTGATGACGATATCGGGGATGATTTTGGTCTTCACCAACTTGTTCTTTGCCCTTACATGGATGAGCTTTTGCTTTATATTAATGTCGCCCAACCGTAGACGGCAGGCCTCTATCGGCCGTAGAAAGTTATAGGAAACGAACTTGATAAAGAGCAACAGGTTTGGGTCGTGCTTTTCCATGTACCTGAACATACCGTCAACAACTTCCAGGGAATAGGTCCTGTTGCGCTTGGGATTGGATTTAATGACTTTTATACCGGCCACAAAGTTCTTGGGGATAATGTCGTTAGCTTCGAGTTCACCAAACAGCGCACTCAGTACCACCCTGGTATTGTTTCGGTTCCTTGCGCTGCTGGCCTTGAGTATGCCGTTCAGGTAAGTGTTTACAAGTTTCCTGTCCAGTTCCAATATGTTCCGCTGTAGGTAGGCCTTTTTTTCCAAATATCTTTTGAATTGACCCAACCGGCTGCGGTAGTCCCTTTCGGAGGTGCTGCTCAAAGACTTCTTTTTCAGACCATAGGCAAAGTCCAGCGCGGCCTCCACCGAATATTTGTTCTCTGCCTTAAAGTTGGAGTTGTACGGGGAATAACCATGCTTCAGCGCCTCATGGAGTGCTTCCCTGACCAGTTCGAAGTGTATCAAGCGTTCCTTCTTCGTTTTGTACTTTCGGTTGAACTTCATAGTGATGTTCGGTTGCCTTACCATGAGTGGATTCCCGTGCCTATCCTTTAGTACGGGATGCTGATAGGAGTAATAAATGTACCAGCGTTTGGAGGTGTCGAAGGACTTTCCGCCATGGTAGAGTTTAGGCTCGGTATATTTCTTGCTGATGCCCATTTTTTGTGCGGTCGCGTGTACGCTTTGCAAGATACCAAAAAAATAATCCATTGAATTCAGATTTAAATTTCTGGTTTTCAATGGATTAAGGTAGTAGCGGGGACTGGACTCGAACCAGCGACCTTCGGGTTATGAGCCCTTCGAATTTCTTCTAAAAATCTAAATTAAGTGAATAGGTTTAAACTAAAAAAGAGTTAAAAAGAATATTATCCTGAATCAAATATTCTACAAAGGTATAAGTCTAGCTCTAAGTCTTTTTTTAAGAGGTTTTGTTCATCCTTCACCGGTAGCAAAATCTATAAAAAAATCTAGTCTAACTTGAAGTTTGTAAGCACCCTGTCAGGTGCTTATTGTGGGTAGGGAGAAGAAGAGAAAAAGGTTGAGGGTTGACGGATAGCTAGAAGTTTATTACCGAATCCAGAGCTTCGTCTGCTTCCTTGTGGATAAAATTGGCCTGATAGTTTATGGTCGTTTTTAAGTCGCTATGTCTATATAGTTTTTGCAGCATCAAGGGGTGAATTTTGTCGCCTGCAATATTACCGAAGGAATGACGGGCAATGTGCATGGTCAAATTTTTGCTAATCTTGGCTTTTTCGGCAATTTTTTTCAAATGTTTGTTGAATTTCAGGGTGGCATTTTTCGTGTTGCGAAGCATTCGGTCGGCATCCGCGGGGTCAATATTCCTTAATTCTGGAAAAACATAATCCGTTCGGTCGAGGGATGAATCCAGGTATTGGTCAAGAATTTTACGAAGCTTTTCAGAGACCTTGAGCGATACGGCTTTACTGTTTTTGTTCATCTGATAATACAACCGACCTTCATGTATATCAACCCATTTTATTTTTAAAACATCTGCAACACGCATGCCCGCCAGATAAAAGCTGAATAACCAAACATTTCGAGCGTGATTTTGGGGTCCATTATTGGTTAGGTCAAGATTTTCAATACGGACAATTTCGGCACCAGTTAAACCTATTTTTACAGATTCGGGAATTTTAATCCTTATTTTTCCTTTTTCCGTTCCAAATGGATAAGACTCTTGTTTTACCAATTTTTCTTGTATTGCCCGATTGTAAAGCGTTCGGATGAACATCAGAACATTGGCGATACTCCGGTCACCTAGTGTGCCCCTAGCCCTTAAATAACTTTTAAGGCCTCTAAGAAAAGGAACGGTAATCTGGTCAAAGTGCAATGTTTTATCTCCTACGTAATCCTTAATTCGATTCAATAACGGGCGTTCACTATCGATACGGGAGAATTTTTTGCTTTCCTCCAATTGCTTGAAGTGTTTTTCAGCGAAGTCAAAAAATGAGTGCCCCGTGAGCGTGTTAGTCAATTGGGATTTTAATTCCTGAACAGAAAAATGGTCTCCATCTTTCGCGGCCGTGTCCAGTAAAATGGCATTCGCTTCCGCTTGCTTTATCGCTATCAAATTATTCAGACGTGCAGAATTTGGATGTGATTTTTTGACCCTCTGCTTTACCTCGTCCCAAAATTTGGGATCTATATATTGACCCGTGTAGAGAAAAGTAGATTTTCTGTCCTTTGTGATTCTTACCGCAATTGGGGATAACCCTTTTTTATTGCTTTTTTTTCTTAGTATTGTATTTATGGTAGCCATGATGTATTATGGAAGTCCATTAAAGATACAATTTTTAGGTACAACATAGGTACAACAAATAGTGGTTTTTCTTGGTTTTTTATGGTCTTATTTGACTTTCGTTTTTTCGTAAAAACCTATTATTCAATTAAATAAAAGTATATAGATTCAAAAGTATATAAGTTCGAGTCCTAGTAGGCCAACAGAATTCAACTCTAACTCCCTAAAAATAGGGAGTTTTCTTTTTTGGGGGAAGAAAAGGGGAAAAACGAGTTTAAAC
>JBCCOJ010000077.1:0-13214 GCA_039025415.1 Bacteroidota bacterium
ATTATTGTGCAGATTATGTGCAATAATCACAAATATTACACATTAAAAAACCCTAAATAATTAAAAAACAACTATTTAGGGTTTTTATCTAGTGACCTCGACAGGATTGAATTTCCTGAATAAACTCAATGTTGCAAATAGAATCCCGCCACTAAAGTGTCTTGTTATTTTTATTTCAGACGCTTACGCAAGCAGACTTGCGACACGCCCGGAATAAAAATCCCAATGGCTATCGCCATCGGGATTCTGCTTGTCGTGACCTCGACAGGATTATGTCCTTTCGAGTTGTGACCATGGCAGGATTATCGCGAAGCCACGCTATATATAGGTTTTATTGGTAATTGGTAAAATGTCGAGATTGTGAACTGACCGAATACCTACCATTTTGAAAGAACTTGCTTGATTGAAATTAGCATTTCAAGACTACATAAATATAAGTCTTTTCTGGGTTCAAACCTACTCAAATGGCTATAAATACTATGAAACTTGAAGTAAATATTCTTTTATAGTTTCCTCTTTAATCCCACTGTATTCAGCGAATTCTTCTACAGTAACGAACTGATAAGATTGCTTACCAAAGTGCTTTCTAATGTCTTGTAAAAGCTTACGACCATACCTTTCACTTCTGCCAGTAAGGCAATGAACGTCTTTGGGGAATATGGTGGCTCGTAAAATCTTCATTTTGATACTCTATCTATACTTAATCCATACATCATTTATACTTGAAGTATAAGCATAATTTGGCAAAAACGATGCTAAGTGGCTGTAATGATATCTGTTATTCTTGTTTAATAACAAAACTACCTTGATTTGTTGAGTAATCATAAATTTTTCTAAAAATGGCAAGACAAACTGGTATTATCAAGCTAAAAGGAACACTTGGCGACATTTCCTTTTACAAAAGCTCTGATGGGCATCTTGCACGCACCAAAGGTGGTGTAGATGCCAATCGTATCGCCAATGACCCAGCGTTCCAAAGAACACGTGAAAACGGCTCTGAATTTGGGCGAGCTGGTAAGGGTGGTAAAGTCATCCGTAATGCTATCCGCGTGCTTTTGCAGAACGCAAAAGATAAACGTGTAGTAAGCCGATTGACAAAAGCCCTGGTAGCTGTCACCAAAACAGATACAGTAAATCAACGTGGTGCGAGAACCATCGAAGATGGTGATATGAGCACATTACAAGGTTTCGAATTCAACCTGAATGGAAAGCTTGGTGCAACTTTATTTGCGCCTTACACTACTGCTCTTGACCGTGCATCTGGTGACGTTGAATTAAACCTTGCACCATTTGCTCCAGCTGTGCGAATAGCTGCTCCAGGTGGGACTACACACTTTAAGGTGGTGACTGGTGCTGCAGAGCTTGACTTTGCAGGTGAAACCTCGACTTTTGAAAGTGCTGAGACGGGTATTTTGCCTTATGATGGTGCGAATACCGCTGCGATCAACCTTTCGGTTGGTTTGACTGCTGGAAGTGCGCTACCAATTCTGCAGGTAGTTGGAATTGAATTTTATCAGGAAGTAAATGGACAAATGTATCCTCTTAAAAATGGTGCTTATAATGCCCTTTCTGTGGCTAATGCAGACACTGTTTAATATGGAACTACTCCTGAAGCGAAGCTACTTTGAAAAGGGTACCAATGGTGCCCTTTTCGTTAATGGACATCTCATATGCTTTGTGATTGAATTGCCTTGGAAAAACAACAAAAGGAATATTTCCTGTATTCCGGAAGGAAGCTACTCGATATTACCGAGGTTCTCTGCAAGGTTCAAAAATCATTTACACGTCTTGGATGTTTCTGGTCGCAGTTTGATTTTGATTCATCCCGCGAATGATGCTTTACGCGAATTACAAGGTTGTTTAGCTCCTGTATCGCAGTTAAGTGCTATAGGTAAAGGATGGAACTCAAAAGTAGCTTTGAATAAACTGCTATCACTTTGTTATCAAGCTCTCGACCGAAAAGAAAAAATCACATTAACTATTAAATCTTAAAAAAATGAACATTATAGAACGTTATAAAAAACCGACACCTAAATTCTTTAAAACTTTACGAAATATTGGCATTGCATTGGCTACAGCTGGTGGTGCTATCATCGCAGCTCCAGTTGCATTACCAGCTGCAGTAGTGACTGTGGCAACCTATATGACCGTAGCTGGGACTGTCGCAACTGCAGTAAGTCAAGCTGTGACCATAGATGAAAAGACCGAGATTCCGAAACACACAACTACAGAGAAGGACCAATAGATGCCTCATCGATACGCAAATATTAGGGTTTCCGTAATAGGTGGAACAGTCTCTTCTGCTTGGATACACATTACTTCAGAAGACCTCCTTAAAACAGCTATTATGGCTGGATTTGGGGCTGTTGTGAGTTACTTGGTTTCGCTGCTGATAAAACATATTCATAAAAAACTAAAGCATCGGCATAAGTCCTAACCAAAGAGCTTCGGAAGAGGCTCTTTTTCATTTAGAATACTTTTAAAGTGAGCAACAAACCCAACACATATTTTTTAAGGAAAAGAAAAAAGAAAACCATTTATCTGATGGCGTGGCAATGCTGTCAAGCTTTTTGGAAAAAATCGTGCGCCTTGGAAAAAGGTTTTTAAAAATAGTGTTGCCATTTGGCGCACTATTTTTTTCAAAACCTGTGGCTTGAGCTTTATAGCATTAAAGCGATGGACATAGGAAGCCAACTATATTTGTGACCTTTTTTATTATTTTAAAACCCATCCAAAGTGTAATCGTTGCGCTGGTAATGAACAGTTAGTATATGATGTTATATAATAGGCAAATTAAAATTCTATTAGTCCATCATTAACCATCAAATAAACTGTGATAAAATGAAAGACTGCGATAAACAAATTACTTATTACAATTGGGTTTTTTAACGTCCTAACTGTAAATGGCGTCATTATTTTATATACGATTTGAAGAATTAAGAGACTAAAAATAAAATTGTTGTTTGGAATGAAAAGTAAGGCTAATGAGGCTAAAGCAATGGTTAAATAGATTGCAAGTAATACACCACGAGCAGGTGTAAATATTCCCGCAGTTTTCTGTACTCTTTTTGAATCTGTGATTAATCCCAGACAAACAAATGCAAGAATAATAATATTTAACATTAATGAAGCCGTTACCATTTAATCTTAAAGTTTTCTTGTGGTATTTAATTCTTACTTAGCTAACACACGTTGTTGGATGCAGCATTTATTCTAACTCTTTGCAAAAATAACCTTTATCCTTAAGTCTTGAACAGGTCAATTGAGAGATATCTGTTTCACTTTCAATTCTCAATATGTTATCACAGTCTTCTAAATCAAAATTCCAACGACTGTTGGGTAAGATTGAATTTAGAATATCCTCTAATTCATTCAAATCCTTTTTTTTAACAGATGTTTTAAAGACGTATACTTCAACCAAAGGACTTAATTTAAAATGTTAGTGAAATTATTTTCTGTACCGCGTTTAATTTCTTTTTCTCAATGCAATATTCATAAATTCCCGTATTGTATTTACTTGCTTGTCTATGTCTTTGGTCTTTAAAATTCCATAGATTAAGCTACGCTTTTTCCCATCAGTAAGTTTGTCAAAGACTTCTTTCAATTCTGGCTCTTGGTCTAAAAAAACAGTCAATACTTCAGGTATTTCAACGCCCAGTTGGTCTGGGTCCTCTTCAATTTTGAATTCAACCGTATCACCAAGTTCTTTTTGAAGCTGAATAAGATATTTACTTGCAAGAATGATAAAGTAATTACCATCTCCCAAATGGTTGAGTCCACAACGATAAGAGATAGTTCCGTCTACAGTACAAATCATTCGAGTTGCTCTTTTTCTGCTAAATTGATTAATGATATCAGCGTCAATCTTAAGATAGTAGTAGCCACCTTTTCGTTTTTCAAGCTGTTTTATTGATTGTGTACCTTGATGAAAATCCATTATTGTTCTTTTTCTACATATTTCTTTAGCCCAGTCAAATCTTTTAAGTGCATTTTATGCGTCCAGTTTACTATACCAAAAATATGCGGAAAAATATGGCTTGGTCTTTTTAGTGTATTGTCAAAATACAAAGAAACATTGGTTTGATTTTCATTTATCGGTCTTATATAAAAGTGTAGTCTGGTATCTTGTTCAAAAGGTGCTTTACTTGTAAGGTAAAAGCTGACTTTTTCGTTTTCTATAAGCTCAGTTACTTCTTGATAGCCGAATTGCTTTCCTTTTTGTAAATAAACTGTTTGAGCTCCAATTTGTCCGTCTACATTTTTGACGGCACATTGCGAATTGGTTTCTGAAGGCCAGGCAGACCAATCCATTAACTGTTCCTGAAACCTTATAGCATCATAAACTCTTTTAATTGGTGCGCTTACTTGGATTTCCTCAACGTACTGGATTTTTGTAGGAAGTTTAAATACTAAAATAAATAAAGCAACTAAGAGTCCGATTCCTATTGTTGTTAAGATTGACGTTATCATATTTTTCTGTTTTGTTAGATAATCACAAAACTAAAAATGATAATTTCAGCAATTTTTGCCATATGGCAAAAAATCAATCTTTTTTTGCTCGTACCCTGCTTAATGAGCTCTGAGTAACTCCAATAAAACTTGACACGTATTTCAAAGGGTATTTTTCAAGCCAATTTTTCTCCTTTTCTACTCTTCGGTAGCGTTCCTTGGCATCTTCACTTTGGAAGGAAATGATATTTCTGGACATACTCGCAAAAGCCTCCTCAACTGTTCTTCTCAAAAGTGTGTTGTATGCAATAGACTTTAGAGCAAGCCTATCACTTTTTTCTTTTGTAATACGATAGACCAAACTATTTTCCATACTCTCAATTGACACAAGTGCAGGATTTTGATTGAGATAGCTGTCCAATTCTGTAAATATTTGTCCTTCTTGACCAAGCCAAACGGTAAATTCTTTATCATCTTTCCAATAATAGAGTCTAACTGCTCCACTTTCTATAAAGAAATATTGGTTACAGATATGTCCTTGTTTTAATAAAAAATCTCCTTTATCAAGAACAGTTAGTGTCAAATTATCGTAGATCTCGTTTATTTCAGATTCTGTTCCGTTTGAAAGTCTTTTAATTTCCGAGTAAAGTATTTCCAATTATAGATTGTTTTTTATAAATGTAATAAGTTTTTATTGAATACGAATTTAGCAGGTAATCCTAAAGGCGCGAGCCGCCTGCGAGATGAGCAAGGGTGCTGTGAGAGATGGTGCGAGGCACGAGTACCCTCACGGCAATGTAGTATACACTTTGTGGCACAGGTTTTTGATTTGGTTTATGGTAGCATAATATTTATTGAAATAGGTAAGTGCTGTATGTGAGTGAAGTGTCTGACGTTTGGAAGTCGCGAAAAGAACATACAGCTCTTACTTAGCAGAACGAAAGCGGTAACACTTTTTCAGTGTTACGGCTGTAGGACTTTGAGGTGGTTACGTAAATTGACAGAAATACATCAAAAACTGTGACACAAGATTAGCCCGCAGCGACCCGCAGGCTCGCAAAACAATAAGTGGCGGTTGTACCCAAATAATTAGTACTATGCGATAGCGTAACCCAAATTGGGTTTGGGTACAAAAGTAGCCACGAGTGCAGAAGGCGTGAAATGTGTGGAATAAAACAAGCCACCGCTATTGGATGGCGTGTGGACGTGGTGGCGGTATATGCAAGATTACCCATAAAGACCAATATATTATAATGGTAAGACCTCTCGACTGCGCTCGAGGTGACAATGAAACTACCGAACTGGCTTGCAGATATGTTTTATGGAACAAAATGGAATAACTGGCGCACACCTTATTACCTGCCTTCCCGAATTTTAATGATATCACTGCTATTTATTACAACGAAGGAAATATTTTTATGTAATGCGGGCAAAGGCAAAAGGTACGAGCTGGTATTGTGTTTAACTAAATACCTTTAGGGTTTCAAATATCCAATCATACTTACATTTGATAAGACAAACCTTGCACAATACCTGCTGGTACCGCGCGGAACCGAAGGCTCTTGTTGCTGAAGAATGAACAAACGAATGTAGCCCAGCGGAATGAGGTAGTGAGTAATAAAGTGGCAAGTACCGTAGGTGGGGAATAGGAATAACGGGCTAACCAATTCTTTGATTTATATTACAATATCAATTTGACTAAGTATTGGGTTATATAAGTCAACCGAATTATCTTGTGATTCTATGGATAAAATCAAACTATATCGAACATCATTATTGTAACGCAACAATTTTTTTCTGGTTTTCCACCAACCGTTGACAGGAAAAATTGCAATTACGTTTCTGTTGGCAAGGTCAGCACCGGTTCCCTTCCAAATATCTTTATGGATAGAGCCTTTATCTCTAACTTTATTTCCAAGAATCCAACTTTCGCCAGGATAAGAAGCATTTTCATTTTCATTTCTTGCTTCTTTATTTACTCGTTCTCTGAAATCAACAATCGATTCCCCAGAATTTATCATCTTAAGTCTCAAACCGTGAGATTGATAGTAGTATGACTTGCTGTATTGCTTGTTCCCAGGGTTTGGTTCAATGAAATAACATAAAGTTGCCGTGAGAGTTACTTCGTTATCGAACAGCGCTGTTAGCACCTCGGTTGGCCACGGTAGATTATGCAAATGCATATCATTGGTCTTAACGGTATTATCATCAAGCAAAAATGGCTTCAAAGACTGCTGTGTGATGAGAGTGAGAGAGTTATTTGCACTTCGTACCGCTTTTTGAAAATCAGGAACACCATAGCCAAAGGTTCTCAATAGATTTCTCTGTTCAGCATTATTAAGGTCTTGGATATTTCGATTTCCCAGCATTTCGTTCGTCCAATCTGCCGAATGAACAAGCAAACCCTTAATTGTTTCGGGCCAAAGTGTAGGGTATTGTGAAGTCAACATAGCAGCATATCTCGATGCCAAAGCAGTTGCGCCACTTGTGTCGCCAAAACTATGAAGCGGTTCAGTCCTGAAATTCTTTCCTACGGAAAGTAAACGCAATGAATCAGGGTCGATGATGCCCCCATTGTGAATCCCGTAATTACCACCTTCCAACACTAATTCTGGTTTTAATGGCCATCCATTGTCCCACATAATAGAGGTACTGTTACTCGGTGACATTCCACCTGCCCGTACCAATGGTGTAGCACCACTAAATCGTGCCTGGTCAATTATGGTTTTTTGGGTAAAGGAACCGACCGTTAAAGCATTGAACGCTTGGGCTGGGTCGTGAATGGATTCTTCCAAATTCAATCTTGGATATTCTGCGGGATGATGTATTTCAGTGTTTCCGCCAGAAATACAGAATAACGATTTATCATCAGATGTTCCTTGAGCGCCAAAGGCGATTTTATCCACAGAACTTGACCAAGAGGATGGTTTCCCTTTATCACGTCCGTCCGTTGCCGTAACAGCCATTGTAAGAACACGTTTATTCGTAGGGTTTAAGATTGTGGCTCTTGCAAATGCTTCTTCTGTAACAGCCCCATATAAATCTGGATGGTGCGGATTGCTAGGATGTATTAGCTTGACCGATTCCAGACGATGGAAAATTTCAATATTGGAAGTATCCTGCAATAAATCCGTCAAATCGCCATATAAGGCAGTGCCTGCCATTGGTGTTCCGTGGCCGTGTCTGTCGTTATCAGCATTACCCCACTCAGGTTTTACCGAATCCATATTTCCTTCAGGAAGAAAATCTTGTAGTAATGGATGCCCTCTGTTTACACCCGTGTCTAATAGACAAATGATTACAGAATCGTCCGTGGTCCTGTTAATGGTTCGATTTCGTAGGTCGTCTATCCAATCATTTGCATCATCACTATCCAGACCTGTAAAAAAATCAGCAACCTCTTTAGGTTTTCTTAATTCGGCAAGCTTGTCAGAATACAGCAATGTAGTGGACAATTCTCTGGCAGTACAGCGCACCATTCTTACAATGTGCTCAGGAAACAATAAACGCCTATCGGCAACCTCGATTACGTTATCAGCCCACGCATTTATGACCTCTGCATCTTCAAGGGAATCAGTTGCAATATCATCCCGTCGCAACCACACTTCCCACCACACTTCTTCATCTTGGTCTGGAAATTCAACTTTATCTTCCTGCCAAAAACTTCTTAGGGTTGCTCTTTGAATATCTGCAATGTTATTGAGCAGTTTTGTGTTCCTGGGATTTCCAGACTTTTTTCCATCCTTTTCAGGATTTAGATATTCTTCAATTTTTTTTAGGAACTTGGAAATACCTTTGGTATTTAGTAGTACACAAGCTCTATATCGTTCGTGTTCAACACCATCTACTATATATTTTTCCAACTTTGAGGAAACAAACCTGTGGTCGCCACCCCTGCCATCCTCGAAACTATCGAAGGCCAGTAGGCAGTCTTCTTCAGAAATAAATTCCAAATACACCAAATCATCATCAGAACCTTGTCTAAAAGATGCAATGGCAGTACTTAGCTGATTCCGTAAAGTATTACCGTGATTGGTCCTATTGCGACTCGTTGGCACTACACGGTCTCGACCCGTGCCTGGACTTGTGTAGGACTCGGTAGATACATACCCAGAAAGAATTATGTGTTCTAAATTTCTTGGCATCTATGTATTAGAACTGCGTCTTTTTATTTTTAATGAATTTGAAAAGTGTAGTGGAAGAAACTTTATTAGTATTGTTCACAATCATTTCCTTAATAGCATCCTTGCAAGCATTAGAGACATCGGCAAAGCTGAGACCCACGGCTTCTTTTGCAACAGCATTAATAGTTTTGCTTTTTGTGAGTTCATACCCTTTTAACTGAATTTGGATAAGTTCTGCAATTTCCATATTACCTGGTAGGGGATATTGAATAATGTCATCGAATCGTCTAAACAAAGCCTTGTCCAATGATTCTGGAATATTTGTAGCCGCTATTAGCAAACTATTGGACTCATCTTTCTCGATGTTCATCAAAAAGCTGTTAAGTACCCTTTTAATTTCACCAACATCGTTGCCATAACTACGATTAGAACCAATGGAATCAAATTCATCAAACAGATACACCGCTCGATGTTGATACATAGAATCAAATATGAGCTTAAGTTTAGCGATTGATTCACCCATATATCGGCTAATCAAACCATCCAGTCGTATAATGAACAATGGTATTTCCAAATCACCAGCTATGGCTTTTGCAGTCATTGTTTTTCCGCAACCAGGCGGACCGACGAGCATTAGTTTTCTTCGTGGCTGCAGGTTATGCTGTAACAGTTGGTCAAACTTTCTTTGTTCGGACAAAATACGTTTGATATCATCAGCAACCGTCTTGGTCAAAACCATATCCTTGGTTTTGATATGGGGTCTATAAACTTCGAGTAAATCTTTTAGTTCTCTTTGGGCCTCATTGACGGGAAGAATTCTTGTTTTTGAAACCGAATCAATGCTTCGTTTCGTCTTGATTTTTTCAATCAAAACCTTCAGTTCCTCAGCGAGTTTTGTATGCCCTTTTTTTGCTTCGGCTGCGGCAATCTGCATTGCGGTGGTGTAAAAACGAGTGTCGTCTTTGTCACCATAACTTTGTAATAACGCCTTTATTTTTTCTGCTGCTGCCAAATTCTTTTTAACAAAAATAGTAAAATAACCAAATTCTATTCATCTACCTAAAAGGATAATTGTAAAATACCTATTTTGACTTAGAGTCGTACAAACAAAATGAAATATTCTTGCTATCCACTTTTAATTAATAATCTACATTCTCTTGTCTTTAGCCAAAGATTCAAAACTCAACAAATTAAACATCTCACGCATTCGCGACCTAACTCGTTCTCCGTATTTTTCTTGTAACTCATCTGCGTTGAGGTTGGTTGTGATATGTGTTTTGGCTTGTTTTTGTCTGAAGACTTCGTAACGTGATATCAAAATCTCGCCCATAACATTGCAATCCTTCCCGTAGTAACGACCCACGTGTTCAACTCCTAAGTCATCAAAGCAGTATTCTTTAAAATCCTCATAGTCCTGAATGAGTTTAAATCCTACACCGTTAAATCCAAAAACGATATTCCGGCACGGAATAAAGTTGTAGTCTTTTTTATGAGGAACGAGATGCGGTAGCAATCGCATTAAAGTGGTTTTACCACAACCGACAGGACCAGAAAGTAAAATGCCTTTGGTTGAATCTAAACCCAGCTTTTTACAGTAATCGTGGTCTTGAATAAAGTAGCTCGTTAATTTTAAAAGCAAATCGTGGTCTTCTTCATAGATTTTGAAGTTTTTACCAAACATCAACTTTCCTTTTGCATCGAGATACCGCACAATTTTTGGGAAGTCGTAGGAAATAGACTTACCATCAAAACTACCTAATTCGTATTGAACGGAACCAACGTGAATGATACTTGGATTCTTGGGGTCGAATGAGGTTTTTTGATGCTTCATAATGGCTGATTGTAATCTTTATTTCTAACCGTGTGTAGGTTGTCCTCATTTTGGGACACTCGATTTTCGTTTTTCAGTTCCTCAGATTTTAGCATCCAATTTTTTGCGGAAGCGTGCCAATTTTCAATTTTAATTTTGCCACCAATCTTCCAACCAATAGACTGGTAATGGTTAAAGAATTTTTTAGCTTCTTGTTCTGGCCAATTTTCTTTTTTGAAAAACTCTAAAACTTCATTTTCATTTTTGGGCTGAGGTAGTTTATAACTATTTTCTAATGTTTGTATATGTTTATTAGAACGTCCCACTGCTTGTCCTTGATTTGGGACAGCTTGGTACACAGCTTGTCCAAGAACTTGTCCAGAGGTTGTCTCAAATTTGAGCATCTTGATTTTAGAGCCTTTGAATGGATTATGTGAGGGCACATAAACCAAATAACCGTAATGGTTCAATTCTTTTACACATCTATGATAAGTAGATTTGGAACCTATTTTGGATAGTTTCATTACATCTTCACGGTTCACGTGAAAGCTTTCGCGAAAGCGATCGTAATTCCATAATTGAAAAAGCGCCATATACAGGCTAATATGAGTCGGGTTTAGTCTGCTATCTTTTCTGAATTGCTCGAATACAGCGTTAAGATGCTGTATGTAATTAACTTCTGGCATTTCATCCTAATAAGAGTTATCAATACGGTTTTCTTGAATTATACGATGAATCTCATCTGCATCGTAGAAAATGATTCCGCCAATTTTAGAATAGGGTAGCGTGCCATTAATTCTTAAATTTTGAAGCGTACCAGGACTTACTTGCAATAATTCCATAACCTCAGCAGATTTGAGGTATTTCTTTTTTTGAGTTAGTACTGGTTGATGAATGAGTTGTTTTAGATCTTCAAGTAATTCTATTTTGAATTCTCTGAGGTCATCAGTTGTGATGATGGATGTTGGCATTTGTAAAACTTTTTAATTTAAAAGCTACCATATCAAACTTTCGTTATCAATGGCAGCTATTAATATGATTTGACATTCGTTTTACAAATGTGCAGTTGTTTGATGTATTTTATTCGGAAGTTACGAATGAGTTACGATATTATTTAACATTTTGAACATATAAATCAAGCTTATATTTTAGTTCTTTTCATCATCTTGCCTCATTCTTTTTTCAAGACTTAGCTTAAGCATATTAATAAAGCTGGTTCTATTCATTTTACGAGCTCTTATCTCAACATAGGTTTTATAATACTGACCTAAATCTATATTAAACATTTGCTCACAAGCTGCAACCATATCTCTTATTCCTGCACTACCATCCTTAATGGCACCAGATGCTTGAAGAGCATAAATTAATTCAACCAGATCTGTTTTTGTACTGGTCCACTTGAGATCTAATTCTGCGCAGATATTAATTCTTTTTTCTTTAGGAATGGCGTGGCCAAGTTCAACAAGCTCCTTGTTGTAGTGTGCCACTAACAAATCATAGGCCATTACTTTGGCCATTATATTGTCGTGGCTCGTAGAAAACTCTGCATCTGTATAAAAATGTGATGTATCAGATACCAAGCTTAAATTGTCATTACCTCTTAAAAAATAATGATGATCGAGTGTTGTATCACCTTCACGATAATACTTCACAAAATCAAGATTTCGTTTAGAACTATTTTGAAGTTTCTCAATACAAGAATCTATAAAATCACGCTGTCGTTTACTACTTCCCGCAGGTCTCTCAAGCAAAAAATGATATAATTTAGAGTAGAATTTAATTCTACTATACACAAAAGGCTTTTGATGTTTAAAGAAGTAAATTTCTTCCTTGATACTATTGAACTTGTTATCTCTAACCACCAACCTTAATTGTTGAACGCAAGAACGAGAAAGTTGAATTCCTCTTTCGACAACTGCAAAATCATTGAGATTACCTTGTTCTATAACCTTGATTTCTTCTTTAAATTTTGAAATTATTTCGGCTATCTTATTCTGCACGTTTTTTAGATTTTTTAGCAGAAAAATCCCTGAAATTGAAAGTCAAATCCTTAAAAACTATACCTAACCTTAGATTACTTACCGATTCATTATAATCTATTAAATCTTCACTGTACCCACCAAAATATTGCAGATAGATAAACTGATTACTAATCTTTGGAATCTTAAGACTTACTCCTGCTTTTATGTGACCTTGTAACTTTTTGTCATAAGCTGGTTGTAAGTCCAAATCAAAATAAACATCCTTGCCAGCTTTGTAGGTTGCACCTACGCTAAAGAAACCTCTGTACGAAGTAATATCTGCATTATCACTAATATCACCAATGGGTAACCACGCTTTTGCTCTTAATTGAAAATTAGTGCCAACTGGTTTAAGGTAGCTTAATGAAAAGAAATTCCAACTACGACTGTTCTCACCATCGCGACCGTTACTTTCATGTTCAAAGGCAAAATGTAAGGCGTAATTAAATTTTCTATTCCTAAAGAATAATTTTGAAAAACCTATGGCGGGATTATAATTAGTCTCTCTAAATGGCAACGATTCTCTATAAATATCCCAAAAGGCTTTTTGACGATATGTGATAAATGGAAATATATCCCAGGGTAGATTTACGTTAGTTAGCCGTTGCTTAAATCCTATTTCAAATTTCGCATCACTACCTGCTGTTGTAAATGCGTCTGATTCTGTTGATGTTCCTGTGATAAAATAATTATCACCATACATCGTAAAAGCCGGAAGGCTTCTTATAAAGTCTTTAAAGTTGGTACTATCAATTTTGATAGTATTTGAAATTTCAACCTCATTATCCTTTGAAATATTTTGTTGTGAAA
>JBCCOJ010000078.1:0-13196 GCA_039025415.1 Bacteroidota bacterium
AAAATCTGCCGAGGTAGATTTGGCTACTTTGCTCACAAATAGGTCTGGGTCCAGAACACCTTCAGTATTTTTAATATGTTTTTTGAGCGCCTCATCAATCGATACGCTTTTATTAACCGAAATGTCCTCATATTCGACAACATTCATAGATTTCAATTGCTCAGAATTATGCTTAATCGCTAGGCTAATTTGATTCTGATTAAAAATTTCTGAGGTAATAAAATCAAAAAGGATGCTACGGTCTGTGGTATAGGCAGCGGTATGTTTAAGCGCTTGATTGTATTTGAAACTTTCTTTTTGTTTTAAACCTTTTAAATTCAATGCCCTAGCCGACTGAAAGTAGGGGTAATCCTCAATCATACTTTCTAGGTCATTGCTTTGTTCTTTGGAAACTAGCCCAGGGTTTTGAAGTAGTTCTATAAATTTATCTTTTTCCAAACTAAAAAATATGTTCCACAAAAAAAATTAGACCACGAATTTAAAAAATAATAATCATGTTTTTCAGCTTCATCTATTTTGGAACGGTTTTTATCAATCGAGTGTTAGCTCCAGCGAATTTTTCTACTACAAACTATTATTGAAGTAAAATTATACCTCCCTTACGGGGAGGTCAAAATCACTTTTTTCAGTGATTTTGGGTGGGGCTACCATTTAGCCAAGGTTGCATTAAATATATCTTGAGTCAAGCGTTCAAAGATTTCTTCATGAGCGGTATCCTTTAGTGCGCCGGTTAATAGTGAGCTTGCTGGATAATCATAAAAAAAGGAAAAGCGCTGTTCAAAATCCTCGTCGGGGAGGTTTTTATCATAAAATCTAACATTAACGCTCACGTTTAGCCTGTTTTGGGCAGCTGTGCTGTTTGCTTGTGCGGTCATCGGGGCTATTCGATATTCAACGATTTCACCTTCATAAACTAAATCGCCGCTGCTATTGGTGAGATTTAAATTAGTTTGATTAAGTATTAAATCTTGAAGTGCCAATGTGAAATCTCTGTCAAACCCTGGTTCAATGAGTTCAGCATTATTTTGAAAGTAATTAACCTGAAACGTTTCAGTGTCATCACTAATGGATATTCCGGAAAAGGAATATGGCCCGCAACTTATAAAGACGATGCAGATAATTAGACAAAACGTTTTAATCTGTTTCATACTGTGAATTTTGACAAATAAACGAATCTGTTTTGCCAATTTTTAAAAACGGAATCACAAAAATCTCTTAAAGGTCGTATTGTTTGATTTTTCTATAGAGCGTGCGCTCGCTTATTCCCAATTCGGCCGCAGCTAGTTTTCTTTTGCCTTGATGACGCTCCAATGACTTTTTAATAAGTTCTAATTCTTTGTCGTGAAGTGAAAGCGTTTCCTCTTCTTGCACTTCTTCGGCAAAATGATATTTATCCTTATTATCCGATTCGTTGATGGTTTCTTGTTGCTCTATTTTTTCAGGGATGGAAAGCACTTCGAGATCTTCAAATTCTTCTTGATAATTGGATTTGTCTTCTTCGCCGTAAATTTTTTGTATTAAACTTTCATTATCTCTTGCCACGTCTTTCGAGTTGCCGTTCTTCATCAGTTCCATCGTGAGCTTTTTGAGGTCGTTTAGGTCGCTTTTCATGTCAAAAAGAACCTTGTAGAGTATTTCCCTTTCATTACTGAAATCACTTTCAGATTTGGAAGTGTTGACCACCGCAGGAAGGTTACTTCCGCCATCAGGTAAATAACTGTTCAAAGAAGCCGCGTCAATAGTACGTTCCTGTTCAAGTACCGAAATTTGTTCTGCGATGTTTCGCAATTGCCTAATGTTTCCGTTCCAACGGTATTTTAAAAGCAGATTAATGGCATTATCTGTCAACTTAATGGTTGGCATTTTATATTTTAAAGCAAAATCACTTGAAAATTTTCTGAACAGCAAATGAATATCATCCTTACGTTCTCTTAGTGGCGGGATATTGATTTCAACGGTACTAAGCCTGTAGTACAAATCTTCACGAAACTTTTCCTTTTTTATGGCCTCAAACATATTCACGTTAGTGGCCGCCACGATACGCACATCGGTTTTTTGGACCTTACTTGAGCCCACCTTAATGAATTCTCCGTTTTCCAATACCCTAAGCAATCTAACCTGGGTAGTTAATGGCAATTCACCAACTTCATCCAAGAATATTGTTCCGCCATCAGCAACTTCAAAATAGCCAGAACGGGTTTGTGTGGCACCCGTAAAAGCGCCCTTTTCGTGACCAAATAATTCACTATCTATCGTCCCTTCGGGAATAGCCCCGCAATTTACGGCAATGTATTTGCCGTGTTTTCTATGTGAAAGTTGATGGATGATTTTTGGGATACTCTCTTTACCAACACCACTTTCACCAGTTACCAAAACCGAAATATCAGTTGGTGCGACCTGTGTGGCTTTTTCAATGGCACGATTCAGTTTTGGGTCGTTGCCAATAATGCCGAATCGCTGTTTTATGGTTTGTATGTTTTCCATGTTCATTTTCCGCGCAAGCGGAATTCAAGGTTTAATTTTTTATATCATGTTGAATAACAAAAACGTGCTCTTTAATTTTTAGCCCTTCAATTTAAATTCCTTTAAAGATATCATATAAATGATCGGTAATTATATCGATCTGTCTGTCATTGAGTACGGCGACATTACCGTCACTGTCTTCTAAATATATAAATACCATATTTGGCCCAGTGGGCGTCGATTTTCCATCAATATATACTGCTGCGTCCATGCCGCCTAGAGCTCTTCCCAATCTGTTCTTATCATCTATTGTCAGGGTCAAATTAAAAGAATCTTTTAACCATGTTTTATTTTCTAAGTCTGACCAAACAAACGAATGATGGTCATAACCGATATTATCCTTATAAATGAAATCACCAAATTTTTTATGAAGGGCGTCTACAATTTCAAAATTGGCAATTGGACTGGATACGGTAAGAACCTTCGAATATTTGTTCGGAAGATTAAGCATGTCATTTCTTATATAGTCAAATACAATTTCCCGCTTGGATAGTTCCTTTTCGGTCCTATCAATAGCCCTTTGTAATTGACGACTTACTCTTTTATATATGGATTCCAATTTTAGTAATTGCTGCCCCTTATCATTTGTGATAAACAAGTCGAGCATGTAAAGTCCTCTTATGAATAGAGGGTGGTCATTTTCTACTCTATAAATTTCTCCATTGTCATCTCGAAAGCTCTTAGCTTCTCTACCGTAGGTCAAATATATATTGACTTGACCCTTTTGGTAATTTTTCAATTGAATACCCTTCCAAACGAATGACATATCAGAACCTAACAGTATTTTTGTAGCCGTATAATTCCCAAAATATTCTTTTAAAGCATCTGCGACTAGCCAGGGTTCAAAATTGATATTAGCCGTTAAGCAAGGTTCCAATATCTTACTGTCAAACCTTGATTCTCCGTTGTAAACCGTATTGGTTTTAGGTTCAAATTGAGCATTGGAATTACCAATTGCTAGAAAGTAAATTAGAATTACTAAGAAATTAGTGTTTAATATTATCATTCTGTTTTATACTTGTCAACAATTCATAAATATCCTCGGAAATTCTAGAATTTTCCTCGTGACTAAACGGTACATAATTGTCATCTATATCCTTGACATAAATAAAAATCATATGATGAGGTTGTTCAAGAAGTTTACCTTCGACCACTACTTTTGCACCTGTTTTATTTAGCGGTTTGATTGCTTGATTGGATTTATCGATTACTAAATAAAGACTTAGTTTGTCACTTAACCATGTTGGAATTTTCAAATCACGCCAAATAAATGATAAGTGGCCTTTGTGTAAGGTTTCGCTAAAACTAAATCGGCCATATTTATGTTTAAATGCATTTACTACCTCATAGTCGCCATGAGGATGACCTATGCTACAAATCCTTAAATTTTTATCTGGGTTGTTAGGTAAAGCATTGCCAATGTAATTAAAGACTACTGGTCGTTTTGAAACACGTTTGGCACTAATTTTAATTGCTTTTTGGAACTGTTTTGAAGTTTTATTTTTGAGCCTTTCGATGCTAAGAAGATGCTGTCCAGTTTTGGAAATTACGTAAAGCGTTGAAATGTATGGCCCTTTAATAAACACGGGGTCTTCATTAGACTGCTTGATAAGTTCTCCATTAGTGTCCATAAAGCTATTAATAAGTCTGCCTGATGTCAAAACAACATCTACTTTCTCATCTTTTTTATAGCCTTTTATCGCGATATCTTTCCATAAAAACGTTTTATCAACATTTTGGTATAATCCTGATACGATGTAACTTCCAAATTCCGATTTTAGTTCGTCGGCTATGAGTTGGGTATCAAAATTACTGTGGCCAATTAGACATGGGAATATGCCTTGATTGTTTAACCTCGCTTTCCCGTCGTAAACAACATTCAATTCAGGATTGAACTGTGCATTGGCTACATTGAAACCAATAAACAGAAAGAGAGTTGCAATAGGACCGATTTTAAATATTGGTAATTTAAATTTCAATTGGTAGAATTTCAAATTCATTGATTTTAATTTGGCGGCTTTTCAGTTCCCGCTTCGTTGGCTAAGAGGGATAGCCTTTCCAATGAGGGTTGCGCTGGTGCAATCGGTTACCTTTACTTTTACAAAATCCCCAATTTTATAATTTTCTTTTGGGAAAACGGCGACCACATTTTGCGAGGTTCGTCCAGACCATTCTTGGTTTGATTTTTTAGACTCCTTTTCAATTAGAACTTCAACAACGGTATTTAAATATTCTTTAGTTCTAATTTCACTATGCTCCCTTTGTTTTTGGACAATTTCAGCTAGGCGCCTTTTCTTGGTTTCTTCTGGCACGTCGTCCTTCATTTTGCGTCCCGCCATGGTGCCAGGACTTTCGGAATAAGAATACATATAGCCAAAATTATATTTTACCGTGTCCATTAAACTTAATGTGTCCTGATGGTCTTGTTCAGTCTCTGTTGGAAATCCTGCAATCATATCTTGACTTATCGCGCATTCTGGAAGAATTCTACGTATGTTCTCAATAAGTTCAAAATATTCCTCACACGTGTGCAGGCGATTCATTTCTTTCAATATTCTATTGCTGCCACTTTGCACTGGGAGATGTATGTGCTTGCAAATGTTATCGAATTTGGCCATGGTTTCAATGACATCTAAGGTCATATCCTGCGGATTGCTAGTTGAGAAACGAATTCGCATTTTTGGTTGCGCCTTTGCACAGAGCTCTAACAAATCTGAAAAATTAACCGCCGTCGCTTTTTGAATTTCTGAGGCTTTTTGAAAATCTTTTTTTAGCCCACCTCCATACCATAAGTAACTATCAACGTTTTGACCTAATAATGTAATTTCCTTGTAGCCTTTAGCCCATAAATCATTGATTTCGTCAATAATGCTCTGTGGGTCGCGACTTCGTTCGCGTCCACGAGTAAAGGGTACTACGCAAAATGTACACATATTGTCACAACCACGGGTAATGGATACAAAAGCGGTAACGCCATTACTGTTTAGACGAACCGGTGCAATATCGCCGTAGGTTTCTTCTTTTGAAAGTATGACGTTTATGGCGTCTCTGCCTTCATCAACTTCCTCTAAAAGGTTGGGTAAATCCTTATAAGCATCTGGCCCTACAACTAAATCGACAATTTTTTCCTCCTCAAGAAACTTGTCTTTTAAGCGCTCTGCCATGCAGCCTAGCACGCCAACTTTCATTTTTGGGTTTGAACGTTTTACCGCATTGTATTTTTCCAATCGCTTTCTAACGGTCTGCTCGGCTTTATCCCTTATTGAGCAGGTGTTAACTAAAACTAAGTCGGCTTCCTCGAGGGAGTTAGTGGTATTAAAACCCTCTTTAGATAAAATTGAAGCTACGATTTCACTATCGCTGAAGTTCATAGCACAACCATAGCTCTCTATGTACAGTTTTCTATTATTTGCTGGTTTTGGTTCTATGACCAAATTTTCCCCTTGTCTTTTTTCTTCTATCATCCTTTTCTTAGGAAGTTCCAACAAAAGCGTGGAATCGAATTTATTTAAGTTTTAAAATACTTTGATTGTTGATTTTAATGCATTTATCATCAATGTGATAAACTCATTAACTCCAATATAATTTGAGCCAGCAAAGATAAGACAAATTCTAACATTCTGACAAAGTGTCATAATCGAAAGTACTTTGAAAGCCAACTTATTTTCACAATATTTGTGAACTAACCAATAACTTAGATAAATGCAATATTCAGAATTACAAGCTAGAATAGATTCTGCCAAAGAATTAGATTTCGGCCAGATTTTTAACCAAAGTATCGAGCTTTTTAAAAAAGTATGGCTGCAGGGCTTACTTATACTTTTGTTGACCTTTGCCTTAATGATTCCCTTTATCATTATTTTCTATACGCCCCTTGTAATTTTAGGAATAGCTGATAGTTCAAATCCAGGCTACTTAGAAAGTGCCGCACCGTTCGCAGTTTTTTTCATGATAATCGCTTATTTGCTATTGTTGTTTGCGGTTATGGTTATTTCGACAGGATTAAGAGCTGCACTTTTTAAAATAATAGGTAATAAGGATCAAGGCGATGAACTTACAAAAGACGATTATTTCCTTTATTTAAGAAGGCCGTACCTATCCAAGACTATTGCGTTAGGGTTTGCGAATCTTGGAATTAGTCTTTTGGCCACCATGCTATGTTTCTTCCCAATAATATATGCCACCGTCCCATTGAATCTAATGGTGGTAATCTACGCATTTAATCCCGAGTTGTCTACGTCTGAATTGGTTAATGCTGGTTTTAAGTTAGGAAACAAAAAGTGGCTTATTACTTTCGGCCTAACATTAGTAGCTGGATTTTTGGCCCAAATGGTTGGGATGCTAATGTGCGGAATAGGCATTTTCTTTACGGCATCTTTTGTAGTTATACCTCTCTATTTTGTGTATAAAGAATCAGTTGGATTGCAAGATGATGAGCTTAAACAAATTGGAAATAATCTAGAAAATAACGCAACCATTTAACGCTAACGGTATCTATTAAAAAATTCAATAAATGAAAATCAGGTATATAAGGCATATTTTTATCTGTTTGTGTTACTTGGCACTATTCACCAATACCACTTGTGATGAAGATGATGAAACTGCTACCTCATGTGGACCTGCCGCTGTGATTGACCCTGGTTTCTTTGAAAGTGCTGTGAGTAGCGATTTTTCAACTCTAAGCGCTGAAATCATGGATAATTGTTTAACGGTTGAAATCTCGGCTAGCGGATGTAGCGGTGAGAGTTGGAGTCTGGTACTAGTTGATTCTGGCGCTGTTGCAGAATCCAGTCCAGAACAACGATTACTTAAATTGGTATTTGGAAATGAGGAGCTCTGCCTTGCAGTTATTGGTCAAACAAGAATGTTTGATTTGACCAATTTACAGGTTGAAAATTCTAATTCAATTATTCTAAATATAGAGGGCATAGAAGAAGGTTTGACCTATGATTACTAGATAATCGAAAATATCATAATTATTTATTAAGGTTTGAATGAAATTCAAGCCTTTTTTTCATTTCAGGCATAGATAAAACACACTTTTATGGGTTTAAATGCCCGTAAATTAGAAGTGCATTAGGACATTAAATTTTTTTTGACCTACCTTTGCAGCCTTAAAAACCGTTATATGCCAAAGAATCTAGTCATTGTTGAGTCCCCTGCAAAAGCCAAAACCATAGAGAAATTTCTTGGTAAGGACTATAAGGTCGAGTCAAGTTTTGGTCATATTGCAGACTTACCTTCAAAGGAACTAGGTGTAGATGTTGAAGGTAATTTTGAACCAAAATATCAAGTCTCCAAGGACAAAAAGGATGTCGTTAAAAAATTAAGGGATTTATCCAAAAAGGCTGAAATTGTTTGGCTAGCTAGTGATGAAGATAGGGAAGGAGAGGCTATTGCTTGGCATTTGGCGGAATCTTTAGGGCTGGATAAATCTAAAACAAAGCGAATTGTCTTTCATGAAATAACCAAATCGGCGATTAAAAAGGCAATCGAAAATCCGCGTGGGATAGACTACGATTTAGTTGATGCGCAGCAGGCAAGACGGGTACTCGATAGAATTGTTGGTTATGAGCTTTCCCCTGTTTTATGGCGAAAGGTAAAAGGTGGTCTTTCTGCTGGAAGGGTTCAATCCGTTTCGGTTAGATTAATTGTAGAAAGAGAGCGAGAGATTCAAGATTTCACTCCGGAAGCTTCCTATAGAATAGACGCTGAGTTTTCAAATGAAGACGGTCAAACCTTTAAGGCGAAACTTCCGAAAAATTTTCCATCTAAAGAAGCGGCCTATGAATTTCTCGAAAAGAATGCAAAAGCCGAATTCAAGGTTGGTGATTTAACAAAAAAACCAGCCAAAAAATCGCCAGCGGCACCATTTACAACTTCAACCTTGCAACAGGAAGCTTCCAGAAAACTCGGTTTTTCTGTTGGTAGGACGATGAGTAATGCCCAACGTCTTTATGAGGCAGGTTTGATAACCTACATGAGAACAGATAGTGTCAATTTATCTGATGAAGCCAGAAACGGTGCTCAAACTGAAATTGAGAATTCATACGGAGCCGATTTTAGTAAACCAAGAGTTTATAAGGGGAAATCCAAAGGTGCACAAGAAGCGCACGAAGCCATAAGACCAACCGATTTTAAAAGACACAGCGTTAATGTTGAGCGTGATCAAGCACGGTTATACGATTTAATTTGGAAGCGTGCTATCGCTTCGCAAATGAGCGATGCACAATTAGAAAGAACAAATGTAAGAATAGAGGCCACAACCCACGATGAGGTTTTTACGGCAAACGGCGAGGTCATCAAATTTGAAGGATTCCTAAAAGTATATCTTGAGGGAACCGATGATGAAGATGCAGAACAGGATGGTATTTTACCTGCTTTGAAGGTAAATGAGGCCTTGTTGAATAGTTACATCACGGCCACTGAAAGATTTTCTAGACCACCTTATCGTTTTACTGAAGCTTCACTGGTAAAGGGTTTAGAAGAATTGGGTATTGGTAGACCTTCCACTTACGCCCCTACAATTTCAACAATTCAAAATAGAAATTACATTGAAAAGGGTACCAATGAAGGAGAACAGCGCGAGTATTCACAATTGACACTTGAAAATGGTACTGTAAAGGATGTTAAACTTTCCGAAAAGACCAATAGTAATAAAGGTAAGTTGGTACCAACTGACATTGGAATGATTGTTACCGATTTCCTTGTGAATCACTTTGGTGGAATCCTCGATTATAATTTTACGGCGAAAGTCGAACAAGATTTTGACGAAATCGCAGAGGGCAAGGAAGACTGGAAAAAAATGATGAAAAGTTTTTATAAAGACTTTCATCCAAAGGTAAAGGACGTTCAAGAAAATGCAGATCGAGAATCTGGTGAGCGTATTTTAGGCAAGGATCCAAAAACAGGTAAGCAAGTAAGTGTAAGACTTGGCAAATTTGGCCCTATGGTTCAAATAGGGACAGTCGATGACGAAGAAAAGCCCCAATTTGCTAGCCTTGCTCCAGACCAGCAATTAAATACAATTACCTACGAAGAGGCCATGGAGCTCTTTAAGTTGCCAAAAGCCTTAGGAACTTATGAAGATGAAGAAATTGAAGTAAACAACGGCCGCTACGGACCTTACGTTAAGTTTGGTAAAACGTTTGTATCCCTACCCAAAGGAACCAATCCTCTTGATGTTGAACGTGAAGACGCTATACATTATATAAAGGAGAAGCAAAAGGCAGATGCACCTATATATGAGTATGACGGTCAACCCGTACAGAAAGGTAAGGGCAGATTTGGACCATATATTAAATGGAGTGGTATGTTCATCAACGTGAATAAGAAATACGATTGGGATAATCTTTCTGATAGTGATATTGTAGAGTTGATTGAAGCCAAAATTCAAAAGGAAAAGGATAAACTTATCCATGATTGGGAAGAAGAAGGCATCAGAGTTGAAAAAGCCAGATGGGGAAGACATAACGTAATTAAAGGAAAAATAAAAGTTGAGCTACCCAAGACGGTTGATGTTACTGATATGACCTTAGAGGAAGCCAAAGCACATATTGAAAATAAGGCACCAAAGAAAAAAGCCACTAAGAAAAAACCTGCAAAGAGAAAATCAGCTACTAGTAAAAAATAAAATAAGATGAGTTTTAATTTTCTATCGCCGGTCTCAGAAAAGGTTCTCGCACATAAGGAACTACTCTCACCCCAAGCTTTAGGAAAAAAGATAAAGATTCATTCAGAGCAGGAAGGCTTTCCGGAATTAAAGGGTGTCAGTCTTGCAATCATAGGGGTGCTTGAAAACCGAAATGACGTTAATTATATAGGAGAAGATTTAAACTTTGATTCTATAAGAATTGCGCTCTATTCTCTTTTCCCCGGTAATTGGGATACTTCAATAGCTGATCTTGGTGATATCAAAAAAGGAGATTCTGTAGAAGATAGTTATTTCGCCCTGCGTACTTCAATATCATTATTATTGGAAAAGAAAATAATACCAGTAATAATAGGAGGCAGTCAAGATTTAACTTACGCCAATTACAGGGCATACGATACAATGTCTCCCATGGTCAATATTGTTAATGTTGATAGTAACTTCGACCTCGGTAATGCATCGGTTGAAATGAAGAATAACAGTTACCTGGGCAAGATCATTATGGAAAAGCCCTATAATCTTTTTAACTACTCAACAATTGGCTATCAAACCTACTTCAACGCCCAAGAGGAAATTGATTTAATGGAGAAACTGTATTTCGAGGCCTATCGCTTGGGGGAAGTGACCCATAACTTGAGTTTGGTTGAGCCAGTAATGCGTGACGCCCATATAGTTACCATGGATTTGAAATCAATTAGGGCCGCCGAGTTCGGTGCAAAACAAAAATTTTCCCCTAACGGTTTTAATGGTAAGGAGATTTGTGCCATATCTAGATACGCCGGCATAAGTAATAAAGTAAGTTGTTTTGGCATCTATGAATACAAATCGACAAAAGAACTTGATGCTACTCCAATGTTAATAGCACAAATAGTATGGTATTTTATTGAAGGCGTCAACTGCAGGGTCAATGACGACGATTTTTCAAAAGAAAATACACATCAAAAATTTAATGTATTAATTGAGGACCGGGAACTGATTTTTTATAAAAGTTTAAAAACAGGACGATGGTGGATAGAAATACCCTTTTTGCCAAACGTTAATAATAAATTAAAAAAGCACACGTTATTACCTTGCACCTATGAAGATTACCTAGAAGCTGGTCAGGGTAATATACCAGAAAGGTGGTACAAGGCATTTAAAAAAAATACACTTTAAGAAATCGTTAAATATGCAGTTCATCGATGATTTCATCGACGAAGTGTTAATTTTTAGGGTTAAAGTGCAAAAAAATCCGAAAAAAAGTTGGTTATTAGAAAATATATAAATATGTTTACCATCTCAAAAATTTTTTTAACCTATTTATTGCTTAATTACAACTAAATAAATTAACCTCGAGTTACTATGAATTTTAAAAAGTTTGCTTTGTTAACAGCTGTATTTGCTCTATTGGCCAGCTGTAACTCTGGTGATAAAGGACAACTCGTCGGAGTTAAAGGAAAAAGATGGCATCCAGAAAAACCATATGGTATGACACTTGTTCCAGGAGGAGCCTTCATCATGGGTAAATCAGACGATGATATACCTGGAGTTCAAGATGCACCAACACGTACCGTTACCGTAAGAGCTTTCTATATGGACGAAACTGAAATCACAAATAGTGAGTATCGTCAGTTCGTCGAATGGGTTCGGGATTCTACTTTAAGAATGAAATTGGCAATCCTAGCCGATGATATTGGTGAGACACCAGGAAATGGAGGTATTGGTGAGTATGCATTTACCGATGCTGACCCAGATAATATGACGGTTTACGAACAATATATGTATGATAATTACGCTGGTCTTGGCCCAACTGGTTACGAAGGTAGAAAATTGAATAAGGACGTTGACCTTATTTTTGATACCGAAGACTACCCAGATGAATATTACGCTGAGGTGATGGATACCATGTATCTTCCAATTGAAGAATCTTACAATGGTCAGCGCACTTGGGATGTTGATAAATTCAAGTTCCAGTACACCTATATGGATATTAAGAAGGCTGCAAAAAATAAAAATTTGAAGCGTAGCGATGTCCTTGTGACTGAAGAAGTTAAGGTTTATCCTGACACTACTGCTTGGATTCGGGATTTCTCATATTCTTACAATGAACCAATGCACAACGATTATTTCTGGCATGATGCCTACGGTGATTATCCAGTAGTTGGAGTGTCGTGGAAACAAGCAAATGCTTTTTGTCAGTGGAGAACACTTTACCACAACGCGTATAGAAAATCTAGAGGAATTCATAATGTAAATCAATATAGATTGCCATCAGAGGCCGAATGGGAGTACGCTGCCAGAGGAGGCCTTCAAGGTGCTACATTCCCTTGGGGTGGCCCTTATGCTAAAAATGACAGAGGTTGTTTTATGGCAAACTTTAAACCATTACGTGGTGATTATGCCGCAGATGCTGCATTGTACACCGTAGAAGCAGATGCTTATGAGCCAAATGATTTCAATCTTTATAATATGGCTGGTAATGTTTCAGAATGGGTGCAAGGCTCTTATGACGCAGCATCATACGAATATATGGCATCGTTTAATCCTAGTGTTAACGACCCTGATAACGAGCGTAAAGTTGTTAGAGGTGGATCATGGAAAGACGTCGCTTATTTCTTACAGGTTAGTTCACGTGACTACGAATATGCAGATTCAGCAAGAAGTTACATAGGTTTCAGAACCGTTCAGGATTACTTAGGTACTGAGGTAACTCAAAACGCTGCAACAAACTAATTTTAATCAACACAATAATTTATCTACTTACTTAAACTTACTTAAAACCACAAAATCATGGCACAAAAAGGAAAACTTTCAACAATGAATATGGTCTATGGACTTGGAGCGGCAATCGTAATTATTGGTGCATTATTTAAAATTCAGCACTGGCCGTTTGGTTCATTAATCCTTACCATAGGTATGATTGTTGAAGCTATCGTATTTACCATATCTGCATTTGAAAGACAGCAATCAGAATTGGATTGGTCTTTAGTTTATCCAGAATTAGCTGGAGGTGCATCATCAACTAAAAAGTTGAAAAAAGAAG
>JBCCOJ010000079.1:0-13153 GCA_039025415.1 Bacteroidota bacterium
GATATAATGCGATTTTGGCAGCTTTATATGTTTCCAATTTTATTAGCTGCACTATCTTTTTTTTTATATTTCATATTTGCCTATAATTTAGAAAGAACAGAGTACTCCAAACTCATCTTGCTTTATGGCACTATTTGGTTAGTATTCTTAATTCTAATGAAATTATTTAAAGACCATTTAAAATTCTTGGTCTTTGTTTCATTTGCAATTAGGGTAATTTTTTTATTGGCAATCCCCAATTTATCACAGGATTTCTATCGCTTCTTATGGGACGGCCGTATGATTTTAGAGGGTATTAACCCGTATTTGTTCACGCCGGAGTCTTTCATTGAGGCCAATAAATTCCCAGTACCCCAAGCCCTAGAACTATATAACGGAATGGGTGCATTAAATGGCAGTCATTTTACTAACTACCCACCAATAAAGCAACTCTGCTTTACAGTAGCAGCCTTATTTTCTGGACACAGTATTATTGGCTCAGTTGTAGTACTGAGATTATTAATTGTCCTTGCCGATTTTGGTACATTTTTCTTCGGAAGAAAACTACTTAAAAAATTAAACCTGTCTGAATCAAATATTTTCTGGTATATCCTAAATCCATTTATCATAATCGAACTTACGGGTAATCTCCATTTCGAGGGCATCATGATTTTCTTTTTGGTGTTGAGCTTATACTTGCTGCATCAGAAAAAATGGATGTGGGCTGGTGTTGTTTTTGCCTTATCGATATCGGTTAAATTAATTCCATTATTATTTCTACCACTGTTCTTTAAATTTTTTAGAAAGGATGATAATTTAGTAACAATTGATTTCAAAAAATTAATTGCTTTTTATGCGATTATTGGAATTACGGTAGTTCTTTTATTTCTTCCGTTTTTCTCTTCACAATTTATCACGAACTATTCTGAAACAGTCGCGCTTTGGTTCAATAACTTTGAATTTAATGCTAGTATTTATTATTTGGCAAGAGAAATTGGATATCTTTTTAGAGGTTATAATGAAATCGCAATAATTGGAAAAATACTTGCTGGAATCACTCTTTTTTCAATCGTTTTTCTAGCGCTTTTAAGAAGAAATCAAACTAATAGGCAATTGATAGTGAACATGCTTTTTGCAATGAGCATCTACCTATTTTTAAGCACTACGGTACATCCCTGGTACTTAAGCACATTGTTGGTACTATCAATATTCACGAAATACAAGTTTCCTGTTGTTTGGAGCTTCGTAATTATTCTAAGCTACTTGGCTTATCTAAACTTAAATTCTGCCGACAAATCTGAAAATCTATGGGTAATAGCGCTTGAATATTTAATTGTGTTTTCCGTTTTGATTTGGGAGGTATTTAGAAAGCCTAAAATATACGACTAGGTAACGTCATCCATGTCTGCCCCTGGCTCCAATTCAGGATCCTGTACCGCTTCTGGGTCGTTATTGTC
The DNA here is from genome assembly GCA_039025415.1 of Bacteroidota bacterium. GTDB lineage: Bacteria > Bacteroidota > Bacteroidia > Flavobacteriales > Flavobacteriaceae > Psychroserpens. The sequence goes on from JBCCOJ010000079.1 coordinate 1,437, forward strand.
GAATTCTTCGTAGTCATCTTCATCGTAATTCTCCATTGTGAGCTCCAATTTGGTACTTACTTTTACTAAGTATTTGGTGTCAACAGTGGTGACTTCAACGGCCTCTACAGTTTCATTATTGGCATTCTTGAATTTTACAATATGGTCATCATCGTATCCATCAGGATATTTGGAGACTAGCAGCGTCAAAATTTCTGGCGTCAACTTTTTAAAATCAACGATTACTCTTTTTAGATGCGCGTCTTTTTGTGGCATGGCTCATTTAGATTTGTTATCCAAATATATTATTTATTCCGAAACGTTAACAATCTATTCAATTTCTTTATCGAAATTTAATGCTCAAAAAAAGTAATTAAGAGAAATCCTATAACATTTTCAAATTATTGATTTCCTGAATAGTTAAGTGTTTCCAATGGCCTCTTGGCAAGTCCTTTTTTGTTAAATGGGCAATGGCAACACAATCTACTTTTATGATTTCGTAGCCAAAATTCTCGAAAATGGTGTGTAGAATTGAGTTACCCGTATTTTTTATCTTGATGCCCACCAATGATTTTGGTGCATTCTCAACGTAACTTATTTCTTCGACAGCTATTAATTTACCCTCTATTTTGAAGCCCTCCTTGATTTTTCTAAAGTCGTCATACTTCAGGTTTTTGTCCAATTCCACCTCAAAAAGCCTGGTCACACCTCTTTGGGAGTTGGTGAATTTCTGCATAACTTCATCATCATTGGTAAATAGCAATAAACCGGTCGAATTACGTCCTAAGCGTCCAATGGGCTTAATTCTTGCAGACGTGGCATTTGCCACTAAATCCATAACAGTAGGGCCTTTATGCTCACTGGTTGTTGTTGCAAAACCTTTGGGTTTGTTCAAAAGCACGTAGGTTTTCTTTTCGGGATTGATTCTGGCACCATCAAAACGAACCTCATCAGTAAGTTTGACTTTGTAACCCATTTCTGTTACCACTTTCCCATTTACCGTGACGGAACCTACCGCGATATGCATATCGGCATCTCGTCTCGAACACACTCCAGAATTAGCTATATACTTATTGAGTCTAATTTCGTCGGGATTGGATTGTCTAATGGTTGGAGATTTCTTTTTGATGGGCGCATTATCTGCTGAAAATTTACTATTATCCGAGTTTTGTCGACCTCTTCCTGATGGATTATTTGAAGTTTTACCTTGTCTACTCCTCGATGATTTTCCTTTCCCGCCTGTACCCTGATGTCTGCTCATTTCTAAAGTGCTTAGTTGGAAATTTGAGATTTCTAAATTATGCGTCAAAGGTATAGTATAATTACCATATAGGTAATCAAAATGAATTACACTTAATTTCTAAATTACATATCAATCTTTTTCGCTACGCAAACAAATGACAAAAAATTTATTGATTCTAAAAATTTCATTTCTATTTACAATTAAGTGAACTATTTGATTTTCAATATTTTTAATTAACTTTAATTTATTCAATTGATGAATAGAAGAGCCACATCATTGAATAGTCGTTTTGGCTTTTTTAGACATCTCTATTTCATTTGGATGTTCTAGTATTGGACTAAGAATTTATTTAAATAAATAAAATGTAAAGACCATGAATCGTATTGTTGGGATTAAATTGATGGATTTAAGAAATAGCAATAAAACCTCTTTAGATATTCTTTCGACGAAACTTAATATACCGTTAGATACTCTTGAGCAAATTGAAAATGGCAGCACGAGTGAATGGATACATTACATTGAGTCCATTTGTGATTACTTCAAGATTGATTTGGACGAATTTTTGAAATTAAAAGATGTTTTAAGCTTAGGTTATAATGAAAAACGAGCCTTCGTGAATGAGTTTATTAATCAATACGAAAGGAGATTAAAGGAAAAGGACGAAATCATTACCCTACTAAAGGACAAAATTGAACTTCTAAATAATCAACCTAATCAAACTTTACAGTAGATTGGCGCTCCCGATTAATCCTTAATTGTGTAACATCAGGTCTCGAATAATGCCCCACAACATCAAAATTTTGACGCTCTTCCAACACACGGTTAAAATCGATTTCAGCATAAATCAACCCTTCTTTATTTATTACGGGCTCAATAATCCACTCCCCATCGGGCCCAGCGATGCAACTCCCACCATTAGTCAAACTTTCGGGAGCATTTTGAATGATTTTTTCGTAATGAGGTGTATCATTAGGAAAGTCTGTAGATGACATTAAACTTGAAACTGAAACAACGAATGAGCGTGACTCTCTGGCTATAAATCGTGTAATATCTTTAGTATTGTGGTCGCTTCCCGGCCAAACCGCAATGTGTAAATTTTCTCCCAAACCATATAGCGCTGCGCGAGGAAGTGGCATCCAGTTTTCCCAGCAATTAAGCCCGCCAACTGTGAATTTTTTAAGAGGGTGCACTTGAAGACCATTACCATCCCCTGGGCTCCAAGTTAAACGCTCATCGTAGGTAGGTTGGAGTTTTCTATGAACTGATTTTATCTTCCCTGTTTCATCAATAAAAACCAACGAGGCATAGATACTGTGACCGCCGCGATCATATGGTCTTTCAATTATCCCCAGATAAATAGCTATTTTATATTCGGCAGCTAGATTACAAATATCATTTAAGTCTCCTTCCTCAATACAAATGGAATTTCGAACGTAATGTGAGTGTAGTTCTTTATTGACTTTTGTATTCCATTCTGCACCTCCCGTTAAAGCGAGCCAAAAGGGATATCCAGGCACCAATGCTTCACCAAAAACAACTAATTCTGCATTATTTTTTGCTGCTTCAATTATTGAATTTTCAACTTTTTTTAAAGTTTCTGAGGCATTGAGCCAAACTGGGGCTATCTGAGCCATTGCAATCTTCAGGCTATTTTCATTCATCTAAATTCGATTTAAAACAATACTAACATCAATTAATACGATACAAAAAACACCGGCAACAATGATAAACTTCAATATATTATGTAACACTAAATAATGAATCTTACGCTTGGATTTCCACAAAATTGCAAGAAAAACAAGCAGCAAAATCGTTGCCAGATAAAAATAAGGATACATATGTCCTATTTCAAATTTGTACAATAGAAGATAGGTCGGAACTAATGTAAAAACTGACAGTAAAGTCAATAATATTTTTGTGACACGCTCACCATATTTTACTGGAATTGTTTGATAATCAAGTATAATATCTCCTTTTATATTCTCTAAATCTTTGGTTAGCTCTCGCATGGAAATTATAAAGAATAAAAAAATAGCATGTACAAATATCACTGTGTCAAAATTCAAGAAATAGAGAAATATCGCAAAAAAAGGAGTTATCGTTAGCAGCGCTGAAGTTATATTTCCCAGAAATGGCAGCTTTTTAAGCTTATGGGAGTAAATCCAAATGCCAAAAATATATGCCGAAAAAAACAATACCGCATTAAACGACACGTAGCTCGCCATAATTGCCGCAGAAAAATTTAATACAAAATAAAAAGAGAGCTTGGTATTTTGGCTAACCAACCTATCCAATCTTGATTTATTTGGACGATTGATACTGTCTTTTTCAGAATCATAAAAGTTATTGATGATATAACCAGCTGCAATGGTAGCCGCAGATGCCAAAACCAACATCAATAAATTTAAGTCTAATACAATCGATTTTACTTGTCTATCTGGTGCCAATATATAGATTGAAGTTAAATATTGGGCAATAACAACAACGAGAATATTGTAACCGCGAATTACCGAAAACATGCTAAAAAATTTAAGCAATATGTGCTTCTGCAGTCTTGTTAGCATGTTAATAAAATGAAATTTGCCTGTAGTTTAGTTTCACTATTTGAAACTAAGTAATGAGCAATGACCTAAAATGTATAAACTACTTCGAGGTTGTGACCCTTCAAGGATTGCTTTGCCTTATCGAAATCTTCAGCAAAACCAAGAATGTAACCACCGCCGCCTGAGCCACACAATTTTAAATAATAGTCATTGGTATCCAAACCGTTTTTCCAAAGGGCGTGGAATTGTTTCGGAATCATAGGTTTAAAGTTGTTCAGGACTACCTTTGATAGTTGTTTGGTGTTCTTGAACAAAGATTTGATATCCCCTTTAAGGAAATCATCAACACAAGCATCAGTATGCTTGATAAACTGGTCTTTGAGCATTTTTCGAAAGCCCTCCTTTTTCATGTTTTCCATGAAAATACTAACCATTGGAGCGGTCTCTCCAACGCTTCCAGAGTCTAATAAAAATACCGCACCCTTGCCATTCGCTTGCTGTGCAGGAATACCTGTTGCCTCAATATTATCTTTTGAATTGATAAGTATCGGTATACTGAGATAACTATTAAGTGGGTCTAGCCCTGAGGATTTTCCGTGGAAAAATGATTCCATCTCAGAAAATATCGCTTTAAGTTTCAATAGTTTTTCGCGGGTAAGATTTTCTAAAACCGTGATTTTATCGTTAGCATACTTATCGTAAATCGCTGCAACCAATGCCCCGCTACTGCCCACACCGTAACCCTGAGGGATAGATGAGTCAAAATACATTCCATTTGTAACGTCCTCCGCCAAACGTTCAATATCAAAAGTGACCAAATTTTTATCGATACTTTCAAGGTACTCAACAAATCGCTTAAGACTTTGATTTGATTTTAATGCAATGTCAGATTGGTTCCCATCTGATTTAAGTGCTCCATTATAAAAATTATAAGGAATCGATAAGCCTTTGGAATCTTTAATGATGCCGTACTCACCAAACAATAAGATTTTTGAATAAAATAGGGGTCCTTTCATAATTTGTTTAAACAAGAGTTATACAAAAATAAGGAATATTCTTTTTGAGACTGAAATAATGTTAAATACGCGTATAACTTTGAGCTTACGGCCAAGATTCATTCTCATTTAGACTCTAACCGCACCACTACCAGCAAAATCCTCAATAAATTGACCGTTCTGACAATACTTTGATAGTTCATCCCTTATAAATTTACCCACTGCCGCTTTTTCATTGGCGGGAAACAGCACGTGCACATTTGCTCCGGCATCTAAGGTAAAGCATACCTTTGACCCCTTTTGTTCTCGAAATTTCCAAATAGAATTAATAATATTTAGTGTGTTTGACTTCATCAATATGAAATAGGGCATACTGGTCATCATCATAGCGTGAAGGGTTAAAGCTTCACTTTCTACAATTGAAATAAACTCGTCAAGATTTCCCGTTGTTAAGACTTTCTTGAGTTTTGTTAAATTCTCAACGGCTTGTTCAAAACGCTTTTCAGCAAAGGGATGGTTATACATTAAGTCATGACCAACAGTGCTGCTTACCTGTTTTTCTCCTTTGTCAACCAATAAAATTGTGTCCTGATAGTTCTTGAAGTTATCATGCACCTCATAATCAAATGACACCCCAAATAAATCTGTGCTGTCTTTAATGCCTTTATGTTTCCCCCAAACCACTAGCGGCCCCTCAACACTTCTACTTGCACTACCTGAACCTAGTCTCGCCAAAAATGATGCTTTTTTAATAAAATGGGACTCAGCTATATTTCCCGATAAGCGTTTTTCAATATCCATTAAACAAAGCGCCAAAGCGCTCATCCCGGAGGCTGAGGATGCAATGCCAGAACTATGGGGAAAAGTATTTGATGTAGTAATCTTAAAATGATATTGCTTTAAAAAAGGAAGATAGGCCTCTACTCGTTCAAAGAAGGTATTTATTTTAGGCTCAAAAGAAAGATTTCTTGACTTTTCAAAGTAAACTTCAAAGGAAAAACTAGTCTCATTTTCCTTTTTAGTAAACTCAACGGTTGTGATGGTCTTACATTGATTTAATGTAAAACTTATAGACGGATTTTGAGGTAGCTGCTCACCTGTTTTCCCCCAATATTTTACTAATGCTATATTACTAGGTGACTCCCAAGTTGACTTGCCTTTATCAACTGCGTTATCATATGGATTTGGTATAAAATCTTTAGTAGTCATAACCATTAATTTGAGCTGCCAAAGATAAAGTATTTAACATAGTAGCCTGATATAAAACCTCATTCACGAATTATAATTTATTCGATTGTATTGAGATGGAAATAATGAGATTTAAACATCCTCATATCTATTTCTAATCACCTCTTTATTCGGTCATCCCAATTTTGATTTTTATAATAAATAGCACCTCAAGTATGATTTCAAAAATAAATGTAGGTATATACGTACATTTAATTGTATTTTAACAATATTATTGTATTTTTGTCTGAATTAATCCATTATCTTGTCCCAATAATGAAATTAAAGAAGTTACTATTTTCTATAATTACCCTGTTGATTTGTATTCAAACTAATACATACGCTCAGGAACTTTTCATCTTTGACGAAAGTGCCAATTGTACTTTTGACAGCCATAGAATACACAAATTAATTAAAAATGATAGCCTGTATAAGGCGACGTCATTACTAAATGATGCGCTAGAGTTTACAAGAAATAATGGCTTTGTAAAATTTGAAGCTAAAACCTATAATCATTTGGGTATGGTATTCTCAGAAATGGGCCATAACCAGAGCGCCGAAAATTATTACAGTAAAGCTCTCAAGATATACGATTCAATCAACGATTCAAGGGGTAGAGACCATGTTCTTTGCAATTTGAACTATTCCCACTTATTAAATAGAGATGACACCAAGTTTGATAGCACATACAGCCAGGCCATAGAGAGCTCAAAAGCACTAAATAGTGAGCTGTACTTTCTAAATCTCGAACACAAAATAAAGTATCACTATTTTTCCAATAATGATTTGGATTTATTGGCCTTAACGAACTTTGCGCTAGAGGAGTTATCATCTACTGATTTCTCCAAACTAAATTTCTCTCGTGATTTTATTATCGAAGACCTAAAATCGAAACAAGAACAAATTTATAATTACTACAAGGCAATCGCGTTAATAAGACTTGAAAAATTCGACGAAGGGTATAAACTGCTCTTTAGTATTGATGATCAAAAATTTGAAAAAGCGATTGAGCTAGACAAATACACCTACCGCCAATTATGTACTCTAAATTATTATAAGTACCGATATTTTAATGAAATCGATAAACAACCAGATTCTGCAATTGCTTATTTACTTAAATCTGATACCTACAAATATCAGGCACTACGCAATTATGAAAGAAATAATGGGCAAAATGGTGACCTGATTTACAAAATCATACAAACTCAAGAAAAGCTGAAAAGTACCAATGAACTGATGGAAAAAGATGAAAAGATTTCTAATTCCTTTTTGGTTTCCACAATTATATCCAGTGTTTTACTTTTCATGGTCATTGTTTTTTGCATCTATTATTATAGAACTAGGGTCGATATCCAAACCATTAACGATGACCTAAAAGAAAGCAACAAAAAACTTCTAAAACAAGATAAGGAACGGCTAGAATTTTTTTCTGTACTTAGCCACGAACTAAGAACGCCAATTTATGGTATAAATGGTTTGGCTACGCTCATTGAGCAGGAAAAAAATGAAGAAAAAAAGGCATCGTATCTAAGTTCATTAATTGCATCCAGTAACTATATATCCATTTTAATTGACAATGTATTGCAGGCAACTCGCTTAAAATTTGAAAGGAAAGTCTTGAGACTTAAGCCTACCAAAATCGAATACATCGTTAAGGATGTTTTAAGTACAGTTAAGATAGCTGCAGAAAATAAAGGACTAAAACTTATTTCCAATATCGAGGAATCTGATATCAACGAATACGTCATGGTCGATAAAGTTGCCTTTAGTCAAATACTAATCAATTTGGCGTTCAACGCCATTAGATATACCAAAGAAGGTTATGTTTCCATAAACGTAAAAACCAAAAAACGCAGGGAAAATGACATCGACTTATTTTTTGAGGTCAAGGATACCGGTATTGGCATAAAAAATGAACATCGCGAAACGGTGTTCAATGCATTCGAAAACAGACTTTTTCTTCAAAAAAACAGTAGCGGCTCTGGTCTAGGTCTATACATTGTCAAGACACTTCTTAAAAGCCATGATTCTGATATTGATTTTGTATCAGAACCAAATGTTGGCAGTAATTTCTATTTTACGGTTCGTTTTGACCTTTGCGAAAATCCAGCAAATAAAATCAAAGCCCCCAATAAAGCAAAGATTATCGAACATCACGTACTCATAGTAGATGATAATAAAATCAACCTCTTAATCACGAAAAAGAATGTTGAAAAGATACCTGGTTATACCTGTGAAACAGCCTCTAACGGAAGACAAGCGCTATCTATGGTAAAAGAAAAAGATTATGATTTGGTGCTCATGGATATCAATATGCCCGATATGGACGGTTTTGAAGTAACCCGACACATCAGAATGTTTAATAAAGATGTCCCGATAATCGCATTGACGGCGCTAAACTCTTCAGAAATTGAGAAAAAGGCAAGCCACGTCGGCATAAATCAGATAATCACTAAACCTTATATTTTCGAGAATTTCCAAGGTATAATTAGGCAATATTCAAGAGTTTTGGTTCCCGCTGAAGAGATTGAGGTTACTAGCTAAAATATAAGCACTTGACCATGCACTTTGAAAATTAAAACCTCCAGTAACAGCGTCAACATTTAATATTTCACCTGCGAAATACAAGTTTTTGAACTTTTTACTTTCAAAGGTCCTAAAGTTAATCTCGCTCAATTCCACACCACCAGCAGTGACAAATTCCTCCTTAAAAGTACTTTTACCGGTTACTTGAAATCTCGCTTTGGTCAATTGACTTGCCAAATTATCCATTTCTAATTTATTCAAATCTGCCCATTTTTTGTCTTCGGAAATAGGAGCGGCATGAACTAATTTCCGCCAAAGTCTTTTAGGGATGTCAAACTGATGGTATTTAGAGACTGACTTTTTTGCTAAATCCATTTTTAAAACTTTGATTTCTGAAATTACCCGTTTTGGAGATTTTCTTATGAAATTAATTTCAATATCGAAGTTGTAATTGCATGCTGCCAATTCAATCGCGCCAAAAGCGGAAAGTTTCAATATTGCAGGGGCACTCATACCAACGTGGGTAATTAATAAAGGTCCAAAACTTTGCAGCTTTGTTCCAACCACATTGACTTCAACATCTTTAACCACTAGACCTGGAATATTTTTGATGCGCTCATCCTTAATATCAAATGTGAACAACGAAGGGACAGGGGCAACGATTGTATGCCCGAGCGCTTCTAATATTGACCACACTTTTGGATTGCTGCCCGTAGCCATAACTACCTTAGATGCATTCAATTTTTCTGCGGTAGTCTTTAGTACCCACTGATTATTGGCTTGCGAAAGGTCTTTTAATGAACATCCATAAAAGATTTGAATATTATGCTTTTTAGCTTCAGAAAGAAAACAATCAATAATGGTTTGGGATGTATTGGAAACCGGAAACATTCTACCATCCTCTTCAACTTTCAGTTCAATGCCACGCTGCTCAAACCAAGAAATGGTATCGCCAGTCATGAAGTGATGAAAAGGGCCAAGGAGTTCCTTTTCTCCCCTTGGATAATTCAAAACCAATTCTGATGGAATGAACTCAGCATGGGTGACATTACATCTTCCACCACCAGAAATTTTTACTTTTTGAAGACCCGTCTTCCCCCGTTCAAGTATTGCAATTTTCGCAGAAGGATTCATTTCAGCAATGTTGATTGCCGCAAAAAATCCAGCTGCACCGCCACCAACTATTATAACGTCAAATTCTTTCAATTTTGCTGGGCTTTCGTTTTTTGAATTTCAAAAACCAATATATCAAATATTTTCCGCCCAAATCACAGCTTCATTTAAATCTGAAAAACGCTTTATTTTTTTATTGAAGAATAAACCCTCTACCATCATGTTCAAAAAGCTACCGTTCGTATAACCAACTACCGCATAACCTTTTAAGTCGAATTGATGCTTAAAGAATTTCACCCAATCTGTGGGAACTACCGAATAAGAATGGATACGGTGGGAAATGTAAATGACATCTGAGTTCTTGCTCATGAATTTGGAAATATCCTCGGTTACCCGCTTGGCATGATGTTCCCAACTGTAAATCACACCTTCCTTTATTTCAGAAATGATGAAGTTTTCAAAAACGAAAAACTTACCAAAATCGTAATCAAAAACCCTAAGAACCTTGTCGTACAGAGGCAAATGTTCGACACTTTTCATAATCAAATTTTAAGCGTGCAGAGAAACGATTAATTCTAGAAATATGCCTAAGCATTTGAACAATCAAACCTGTTAATATTTAAACTTTAACAATCTTTAAGATAAGTGATTTGAGCTTCTGAAAGAATGACCTTAAATTTCAACTTGAAGTTATTATGATGTTTAAATCTGCAGCAAAATTACTGTTATACGTTTTTATTTTGAGTTCCTGTCAGACCGGTAAATTAGACGTGTTAGTCGATTTACCGTTTGGTCTAAAAGAAGTGTCTGCCTTGGAATATTCAAAAGACGAACGCTTGCTTTGGATTATCGAAGACTCTGGTAATTCAAATACACTTTATGCGCTTGATGCCAAAGCCAAGTTTACTAAAAAATTGATTGTGAACGGCGCTGAGAATGAAGATTGGGAAGATTTGGCAATAGACGAAAATGGAACACTCTACATAGGCGATTTTGGCAATAATAGTAAAGACCGAAAAAAGTTCCAGATATATAAAGTTCTAAATCCGGCCAAAGCTGAAAAATCTGTTACGGCCGAACCTATAGAATTCACGCTCCCCAAAAAAATGAAATCTGAGGACTTCGAAGCCTTCTTTCTCCATAAGAATACCTTCTATATTTTTAGTAAAGACGATAAAAAAGGCGTGATGATTTCGGTAGAAAATAAGATTGGGAAGCAGGTCGCTAGAAAAGTTGACGATTTTAATCTAGATGGCAAAAACGACAAAATAACCTCAGCTGATATCAGTGAAGATGGAAAAACCATTGTCCTGTTAAATCACGAAAAGCTATGGAAACTAACCAATTTTAAAGATAATAACTTTTTTAACGGAGATGTTGAAAAATTAGAATTTGAACATGATTCCCAAAAAGAAGGCATTGTATTTATTACCGAAAATGAAGTCTTTATAACTGACGAGAAAGATGATAGTGAAGGTGGGAATTTGTATAGATTTAAGCTATGATTGTTTTCATTATCAAACTCAAATCGTAGACTCTGATTTTTAATTAAATCGGGAAAATTCACTCTGTTTCTAAAATCTAGGGTCGAATGGTCTACCATTAATGTGGTCGATAAAAAAATCGTAGGTAGCTTTATTTATATTCCCTTTCTTTAGCTCCACCTCGATTAATGGTTTTATCTCATCAAAATATTTGGATTGTGAATGTCTAAAAATCATACCAGCGTATTTCTCACATACCGTATTATTTTCATTTGGATACCCTGTCTTTTTAACAATATCTATTAAAAGTTCAGTGTTTTGATTGTCTAAATCCGTCTGAAGCTCGATTATAGTTAGCAGTTCTACATCGGATAAATCTGGATAGTTTTCTACGGCAAGTCTATCTGTTAGTTTTTTAATTTCAACTTTACTTAATCGATTCGTAGAAGTTAATTTTTTTCTTTCTATAAATAAGATATTTATTTTTTGAACATTTAAAGATATAACTTCCCGATACTTTTGATCATCCTCACGCATTTATTGTAACAGAACACATAAGTTTTTTCCTGAATAACCGTCCGATTTATTATTATCTCGACAGTTAAAA
>JBCCOJ010000080.1:0-12943 GCA_039025415.1 Bacteroidota bacterium
AATCTTGGCGTACCGTCTCCAGTTCTATTTTTTCTTACCCCAATAAAATTGATGCTTTTCCTTTTAGTGTAGGTTTCAGACTCGGTTAAGATATTTTCACGTTCGTCGTCATTTTCAGCTGCATCAAGTCGGGATTCTAACTTAATATCCTTATAAAATTGGTCGTATTCTGGCGTAATCAATTCTTCGCCAATAGCGTAATTAAAAGGAATATTAAGACCCCATTTTTTTGGAAATAATTGACCGACATTTATGTTGGTAACAATATCGTATTGTTGCACATCCTCACGGCTTCGCTCATTAGGTCGTTGTTCAACAGAACCAAAACCAATGGTACTTCTTCGTCCCGTGGCACTTACGTTCATGAAATCTGCCATGTTACCGTCAAACCCTGCAACCGCAGCCCAGCCGCCCTCATTATCTAAATCAGACATACGAAGCTCATTAAACCAAACTTCACCACACACGTTCGTTCCAGAAAGACCAGAATTCTTAACCCCTACCATTAATACACGTATATCACCAAAATTTGGGTTTCCTTTAATGGCGACGCGCTGCTGTTCTAGGGAGGTATATGGCGCAAATTCATCCGTAAAGACAGGACCGGCATCGGTTACATCGTAAAACGTTGCATTTTCATTCGCCAAGGTATTTGATGAAATACCAAGCGCTTTGATTTGTTCTAAAATATCCAATGGGATATTGATTTCATTTGCCTCAGGCCATACCAATTCTGGTACCACAGAACCAGAAGTTACTTGAAGTGGTGTTTCAATCTGGTAATAATTTTGGGTAAAATCATTACCCATTCTTATAAACCCTACCAATTCCCCATCAGTTACATCGCCAACCTCACCACTCTCTGCATGAATAAACATCCTAAGTTTATTATACTGGCGCATATCAACGTTAATATTCTTAAAAACACCCCTTGAATCTTCTGGTTCCAATTCACAGACTTCTACTTGCAGGGATTGTTCATTTTGGCGAATGATATTGTTGTTGTTATTCAATTGTTCTAAAACAACACCAGGGGGAAGTACGTAATCGCCATCATTATCCTGCAGACCGACCACACCAACATTTAAGGTAGCGTCGTCATTATCATTGTTAGGCTCATCATCCAAGGTCAATCTGTAGCGCCTCCAGTCGCTTCTAACTAAATCCAAAGTTGCAAAACGCAGCGTAGTTTGCTGGGCAAAATCCGTCAAATACATTCTTGCAAATCGAACAGATCTAATATCTGAAATCCCACCCACCGTCTCCGTTGGCTCAGAAATAGGAATTCTAAACTGGTAATAAGTTACTTGCCGGGTAGAGCCATTTGGGAGCGTTACCTGACGATCCTTGATATCATTTATTTGTGGATTTGCAGCATTAAGCGACCCCGGATTAATATCAATTTCAAATTGAAAGTAGCTATCAATCGTATTCATAGTGAGGTCACGGTTAATATCCTCAACATCTGGCTGCGCGGTAGAGCCACGGTTAGTGTCAGTGAATGTATCTGGTGAGTTACCTTCGGTACCGTTATACAATCGATACCTTTCAAAAATATCACCTTCGGTATTCAAGTAATAAAGATAATTATCATTGGATGGGTCAGGGCCAAATTGAGGACCAAATTCGGCAGTTTCCTCAACATCGTCATAACCATCATAACCAACATCTTGATTTGCCCGTTCTTCTCCAACGGTATCAAAAGTGTAAATCAAGGATTGATTTAAAGGAACCTTTGAGCCATATAAAGTTTCGGTTAAACCAGATACGTCTCCGTTAACGGGTAATCCGTTTTCGTACTGCTTTTTACCGTCTTTCAATACATCTTCGGAAATATTACCTAGGTCAAAAAATAGTTTTCCACCATTGGTTGGGGCATCATCATCCAAGAAGGGATCTAATAGCCAAAATTCAATATATTCTACGTTGGCTTGTTCAAAATCGGTAGAAGTGATTTGTCTTGTAATCCCCGCCCAACTATCAGCTGGATTTAAGGCATTAGTTGCAGCTGAAGGTTCAAAATTATAGGGTCCTCTTTCGGTTGGATAATAGGTTAAATCAAGGCTATTTATTACCGTATTCTGACCTTGTGCGATGTCGATTTCAGGAAAAATTTCGTCAATAAATATTCGACGGGTATATAAATTTGAAACGTCCTCATCTGTTATTTCCCCTGGACGCTGGTTGCTGTAAAAAATTGGATCAATAGTGTACCAGTTAAGAAAGGCCCTATCAAATCCATTTTGTATTCCCGGTTCGTCCTCACCATTAAAGCCAGGATAGGTCTTACCAAGATTTCTTGGTCGGCTGGACAAAAACCACGTAAGGGGAGAAAGTAAGCTGATTTGGCCTTGGGTTCCTTCAAAATCATCGATATAAGCGGTAGCTTCGTTGTTGAAGTCAGTACCTCTTGGAGCACCTGGCGCTAGGTAGGCAAATTCTCCACGCACCGAAATATTTGAAGGCACATCGGTATCGATATTGGGGAGTTTATTGGCGAGGCGCGTTAAAAACGGCGCCTCAGTTGAATAGTTACCATTAAATCCGAAGATGGTATTATTTATAGGCTCGGTATTGAAATTTGCCTTTTGGGTAATGGGTCGTTCATTTAAATTTAAAAGTGTGGCCCCTAAAACAAAGTTCTCGTTGAAAAGGTGTTCAACATTTACACCAGTAAATCGCCGCGTTTGTTGACCAAATACCGCATTATTTTCAACCGAAACATTAATGGGGATATTCGAGGCCCTCAAAGCCTCATCAATGATATTGACCCTACCAATCTGATAATTTACGGTATAATCAACCCCTTCAACCAAAGTTCTACCACCTGCAGTCACAATTACTGAACCTCTTGGCACATTAAATGCCCCAAGGGGAATGCCATTATCACCCGATGACTTATAACGACCGCTTATCTGAAATTTATTCTTTTCAGCCTCGTCTAACGCCGCTGTTTTCGTCTGCTTATAAAGAATATCATAAACATACCTTTCTTGGTTGGCGTTATAAGGATTAGGCCCGGCATCACTATCATCGAAATTATAGTCGTCTTCATTATCACTCGTGTCCCCGTCATCATCTAATATATCAAACAAATAACGACCAAACGGTTCTACCTTAGTAAATATAATCTTACCGTTTTGGGTGATTACAGTCTGACCTTCGACAAAATCAAAGAAGCCATCACCACCAACCTGGGGGTCATTATTGAAATTTAATCGGTCTAAATGGAAAAGCCTGATTAAGGGTACATTTTGAACTTGCTCATCGTCAGATTCGATGAATGGTGTATTTCCATCAAAAATTGGAAATTCAGTATCATCAACGGGAGTTATATAGTTTAATGGGCTGGTTTCGTTATAAAAGATATTTAGCCTGAAATCTTGTTGTTCCAATTGAAATGCCCCAGTATCGTAGATGTTTTTCATCATCAAATCCCATATGGGTTGATTAACATCGGTGATAGGGCTTTTCAGCATTTTTAGAATAAGGCTCTGGGTTGAACCCTCGACAAATAAAAAATTATCGTTGATTCCGTCGGCATTTAAATCCGGTCCGTTTTCTACAACGCCATCACCATCTGCGTCAGCATCTGCAGTATCAATAATGAAATCCCCATCGGTATCTGCACCAGCATTGAATTCAATATCTACGGCATCAGGAATTCCGTTGTTATTTGCATCTTCCAACTCACCCGCAGTGGAGTTTACACCGTCGTTAGCAAATTCACCTACCTGAAACACTTGCCCACCAATCGTGTACTGAAAAGCCACTGCCACGATTTCATCATTCAACAAGCGTTGGTTTAAGGAGATGTAACCAAGTCTTTGATTTAATATGTAATCTCTGCCCTCTTGGAGTTTTCTGGCATTTTCCTGTTTACCGAAATCAAAACCCTCATTTACGGGCACCTGAATACCTTGCTCGGTTGTGGAAATATCTCGCACCGCTTGGGTCAATATGGAGCCAGCACCACCAACATTAGTAGGGTCAAATGCATTATTGCCATTATCTGGAAAAACACTACCTGCTGGGTTAATGAATCCTGCAGGTGGATTGTTGAGACCAATATTATCATTATCGGGATTTGAAGGGTCAAAGACCCATTCCCCTAAATCTTGAAATGCCACCACATTTCTCACGTTCTCGGTTTGGTTACTTCTGTTAGTCACCCAAACCTCTATTCTAGTGACCTGTACGTTATTTTCAATGAAAGGATAACGCAGCAAAGATCTATCGTAGTTATCTCTAAAATAATGCGCTAGAAAGTAGTGTCTATTCTCATCGTAATCGCGGGCAAAAAACTCAAACTCGTCTAGGGTACCGCCACCTTGAGCTGTGACCGATTGGGACTGGGATTGTTGTTCAGAAAAAATCGCCGTAAACGTTGTTTTTCCGAACTGCAATTGGGTCTTTACACCAAATAGACTTTGAGCGCCCGTAATTAAGGAACTATTTATTGGCATATTTACGTTACCAACCTCAATCTTTCTTACGATATCATCTTCGGTAGGTGTATATTCAAGTTTTACAAGATTTTGAAAATCGAAAGTGGATTCGGTATCATAATTTGCGGTAACCTGAAGCCTGGTTCCTACTTTACCCAAAAGACTTAAACTAATTCTCTGGTCAAAATCGAAAGTGAAATTACTGCGGTTTCTTGGCGAGAATGTTGGATTATCCTGTCGCGTAAACAGAATACCTAAATCAATCTCGACAGTTCCCTGGGGTATGACCTCAATAGTATTTCCACCGAAAATTGTTTCGAAGAAACCAGAATTGACATAAAATTCGGGTAGGAGATTTCTCTGTTCTTCTTCGGCACCGTCCTTTTTACCATCTATGGCATCTATTTTTTGTTTGTAATAAGACTGTTGCTGTTCTAACAGAACTAATTTTTGATACTCCTCAGGTGTGAGTATGATTGGGTAATTTATATTGAATTCCCCAACTGTTTCAGTATAAATATAGCGGTCTATCGCGGGGTCATAGGTGTATTTTGAAACAATACTATTGGGATTGGGTATCTTTAAAGAACCTAAAGAAAAACCCGTTTTGGTAGAATCCTGTTCTTCTGGCTCTACCTGCCCATAAGAGGAATAACTGATTAAAACCAACAGCGGAAGAAGAAAAAAACGAAATAATGATTTTGATGAAATATGGTAACTTGAAATCAAATCCCTATAAATTTTTTAAAGCTTCCTTTATAATGGTTTCAACACTGGCTTCGGGTTGTTGCGTTACGATTTTGCCAATCACCCGCTCAGCCTGTTTTTTGGCAAATCCTAAAACTTCTAATGCAGATAACGCTTCTTCCTTAGTTGTATTGTTTGGTTTAACAGAAACTTCATCAATGTCATAAACTTTAAGAACTTTATCCTTTAAATCCAAAATAACCCTAGCAGCAGTTTTAGCACCTATCCCCTTAATAGACTGTAACATTCCAACATCTCCGTGCGCTATTCCCTCTTTTATCTGTTCTGGCGATAAGGAACTCAACATTACTCTTGCCGTACTTGCTCCAATACCACTAACGGAAATTAACAACTTAAAAATCTCTCGTTCTGCAATAGATGCAAAACCGTACAAGGTGTGGGAATCTTCACGTACTAATAAATACGTGTAAAGTTTTAAAAATTCTTGATCTGGAATTTTAGAATAGGTGTGCAAGGATATATTTAAAAGATAACCTACACCGTTGCAATCAATGACAACATCGGTAGGATTCTTTTCGACTAGTTTTCCCGCAATATGGGTAATCATGAGGCTCTCATTGTTAAAGAGCCAAATGTAATAAAATAATTTGCATTTAAGAGTTTGTTAACAATGAACTCAACTACTTTAATTTTTTCGTTTTTCCTTCTGCTGGGCGTCAATTACAGCAATTGCAGTCATGTTTACAATCTCATCAACACTTGCCCCTAATTGTAAAATATGGGCGGGTTTCTTCATTCCCATCATTATCGGCCCAATGGAGTCTGCTTTATTCAATTCTTTAAGAAGCTTGTAGGTTATGTTCGCCGATTCTAAATTCGGAAATATTAATGTGTTGACCTTTCTCCCTGCCAACTTAGAAAAGGGAAAAGTCTGCTCCAGCATTTCCTTGTTAAGAGCAAAGTCAGATTGCAGTTCACCATCTACAATCAAATTTGGGTGACGTTTGTGAAGGTACTCTACCGCTTCCCGAACTTTTACCGCGGTTTGATTTTTTGAGGAGCCAAAGTTAGAATATGAAATCATCGCCATTACCGGCTCAATACCAAACATCTTGACGACGCCCGCGGTCATTTGGGCAATTTTCGTTAAATCTGTAGCGGAGGGGTTGGGATTAATTGCGGTATCACTCAAAAACATTGGTCCCCGGCGTGTTATCATCACGTTTGTTGTAGCCACACGACTAGAACCTTGATCTAGGCCTATCAATTCCAACATAGGTTTTACTACAGAAGGATAACTTCTGGAATACCCTGAAATGAGTGCATCTGCATCGCCGGCATTAACCATCATGGCGGCATAATAATTTCGTTCTCTCATGACCCTCTGAGCAGAATAGAGGGTAACACCTTTGCGCTTGCGCTGCTTCCAGTAAACTTCGGCGTATTTATTTTTTTGTTCTTCCTGTTCGTCAGATTTAGGGTCAATAATCTCTACATCACCTTCAAATTCTATTTCCTCCATCAATTTAAGTATGGTGTCCTTACGACCCAGTAGAATTGGAATAGCTATACCATCATCATGCACAATTTGGGCTGCCTTAAGAACATCCAAATGATCGGCCTCGGCAAAAACCACCCGTTTGGGATTTAACTTCGCACGATTTAAGAGTAATCGCGTAATCTTATTATCTGAACCTAAACGTTCTAATAGAACATCGCGATATTTATCCCAGTCTTCAATCGGTTCTTTTGCTACACCACTCTCCATAGCGGCCCTGGCAACAGCTGGAGGAACCTCTGCAATCAATCTTGGGTCAAATGGCTTTGGAATGATATAATCGCGACCAAAGGTCAAACGGGTTTCTCCGTAGGCGATATTGACTTGTTCTGGCACTGGTTCTTTAGCAAGCCTGGCTAGTGCATAGACAGCTGCCATTTTCATTTCCTCATTAATTTTTGTTGACCTGACGTCCAATGCACCGCGAAAAATGAAAGGGAAGCCTAAAACATTATTAACCTGATTGGGATGGTCACTTCTGCCAGTTGCCATAATAATGTCCTTCCTGGTAGAAATTGCCAAATCATAAGGAATCTCGGGATTAGGATTGGCCATTGCAAAGACTATAGGGTCATCTGCCATAGTTTTGAGCATTTGAGGACTCACAATATCAGCGATGGAAAGACCAATAAAGACATCGGCGTTTTTCATGGCCTCTTCTAAGGTGTCAATTTTTCGATGTGTAGAAAACTCCTTCTTTTCAGCGCCAAGATTCTCTCTGTCATTCCTTATCACGCCCTTGCTATCTAGCATTACCATATTTTCTCTTTTGGCACCGCAAGCTTGGTATAATCGTGAGCAGGATATAGCCGCAGCACCTGCCCCACTAATCACTATTTGAACCTCCTCAATTTTTTTTTCCGCTAATTCTAAAGCATTAATCAATGCCGCTGCGGAAATAATTGCTGTACCATGTTGATCATCATGCATTACGGGAATATCCAGTTCCTCTTTTAGACGCCGCTCAATTTCAAAAGCTTCTGGAGCTTTGATATCCTCTAGATTTATCCCACCAAATGTCGGCGCGATTTTTTTAACAGTCTCAATAAATTCATCAATATTCTCGGTATCAACTTCAATATCAAACACATCGATATCAGCAAATATTTTGAACAATACCCCCTTGCCTTCCATTACGGGCTTAGAGGCCTCTGGACCAATATTACCAAGTCCCAAGACTGCAGTTCCATTGGAGATAACAGCGACCAAATTACCTTTACTCGTATATTTATAGGCGTTATTTTTATCTTTCTCTATTTCAAGGCAAGGTTCGGCTACACCTGGTGAATAGGCGAGCGCCAAGTCTCTTTGTGTAGCATATTTTTTAGTAGGGAGTACCTGAATTTTTCCAGGCATTGGTTTAGCGTGATAAACAAGGGCTTCGCGACGGCGGGATTGTTTGCTCATAGTTATTGGTTGATTTCTTTTTCTGAAAAACGAATTTAAACAAATTAAAGGTCTAAGCTATGTCTGTTATCCCAAATTATGCACCCATTTGAATGATTGTCTTTTAGGACAAGTAATTAATATTTCTTTTTAATCCTTCAAATTTGGTGCGTTTGACTGCAGAATTTCTGAACACCTCATTAAAGGTCTCACGGGTAATTTCATCCCAATCCTTTTTGGACATAGAGAGTAATTTAGGATGCGGATCGAAAAGCGGTTCGCTGTGTGATTTTGAAAAACGATTCCACGGACATACGTCCTGACAAATATCACATCCAAACATCCATTCGTCAAATTGACCTTTAAATTCGTTTGGGATGTTCTCTTTTAATTCTATTGTAAAATATGAAATGCACTTACTACCATCAACTACGTAGGGTTCTGTTATGGCTTCGGTTGGGCAGGCATCGATACATTTTGTACAGGAGCCGCAGTGATCAGTTACGGGATAATCATATTCTAGCTCTAAATCAATAATGAGTTCTGCTATAAAGTAAAAAGAACCCACTTTTTGGGTCAATAAGTTGCTGTGTTTACCAATCCACCCTAAACCAGACTTTGCAGCCCAAGCCTTATCCAGAACTGGTGCAGAATCAACAAATGCACGTCCGTGAACATCCCCTATTTCCTTTTGAATACAATAAAGCAACTCCTTTAGCTTATCCTTGATTACAAAATGATAATCGCGACCGTAAGCATATTTTGAGATTTTATAGGAATTTTCAATTTGTGATTCATGCGGATAGTAATTAAGCAAAAGCGACACCACGCTCTTTGAACCTTCTACTAGTTTGGTTGGGTCAAGTCGCTTATCGAAATGATTTTCCATGTAGCGCATTTCCCCGTGCCTGTTTTTGTTAAGCCATTGCTCCAGCCGAGGCGCCTCCTCCTCCAAAAACTCAGCTTTACTAATCCCACAAGATAGGAATCCAAGTCGCTTAGCCTCAGATTTGATGAAATTTGTGTTTTTAGTTTTATTGGTCAACGCTTGAAAATATCAGATTTATTACCTTTCTTCAAATCGTATAATGGCATTCTTTGGCTTCAAAGTAATTAAGGGAGTAATACCTATTGTATCAAATTCAGAAAAGAGTTTATATTTTTTTACTAATTCCCTCACCGCAATAATCATTTCAAACATGGCGAAATTACTACCTATACATTTTCTAGGACCAGCCCCAAATGGAAAATACTGCGACGAAAACTTTCGATTCCCTTCGCTAAAACGACCTGGATTAAATTCATCTGGATTATCCCATAATTCTGGATTACGATGAATTTCATGCACCGAAAACAGAAGATTGGAGTTTTTTTCAAAATGCATCCCATTAAATTCATCTTCATCGATATTCAGCCGGTCGATAAAATAGGCAGGAGGGTATAGTCTCATGGATTCTTCAATCACCTGCTGGCAGATTTTTGACTGCATTACGATTTCTCCTAAATCTGACATGTTCTCCAATTCTACAATTTCTGAATAAATTCTATCTTGCCATTCTGGATGTAATGCCAATAATTGAGAGGTAAATGTCAATGCATTTGAAGTCGTTTCATGCCCTGCAGAAAATAGAATCAGAATTTCATCAATAAGCTGCTCTTCATCCATGAAGTTACCATCATCGTATTTTGCCTCGAGAAGCATGTCCAATAGGTCATCGTATTTCTCTTTAGATTGCTGACGCTGATGAACCATATCAATTAAAATTTGTCTGGCCTCATCAGTCAAATCTGTATATGCTTTAATTTTTCCAATTAATTTGAACCACCAAATTAAATAGGGCTGACGCAGCTCTTTTACTAGCATTTTTTGTGCTGCCTCGGTGATATATTGCAATCGGTCTATTTGGTTTTTATCGGCAGCACTGCTAAAAAGGGATTTAACAACAGTCTGAAAAGCCAAATCATTAAATATCGGAAATACATTAAATGCCTCATTGGTTTTTATCGTTGTATATTCTGAAAGTATAGCAGACTTGATACTTTCCAAAAGAAGGTCTAACTGCTTTTTGTAAAAAGCAGGTTGAATCAGTTTGCGCTGTTTTTTCCAAAGATTTCCTTCTGAAGTCAAAAGACCCTTACCGACGTACTTCGCTAAATCCTCGGTTTGTATCTTAGACTTGGTATAGTTTTTATGATTTTTTTGAAGTACATATTCGGCTAAACCTGCATCCCTCGAGAAAATAACCTCATCATTTACACCAATCTTCAACTTAAAAGTATCACCGTGTTTTTCAAAATTCTCATGGTGGAAGGGAAGTGGATTTTTAAGAATTTCCAAAGAGTGTTTTAAAAATCTTGTGAGTGGTACTGTCGGGATGGTTTTAAGTTCTGCCAATTTGTAATAGTTAAATTCTGATTTGAAAAATTAGAGGTTTTGAAATAACAAGTCAACCCTTCCTCCCGAAGTATCGGGATCAATTCGTTTTCTTGGCGAATTGAAACCACCTTCCCTTTACTGGGAAGGAATTTGCATATAAAATCTCAAAAAACTCATCAAAAATGTTAGTCTAAATGCAATAATAACCTAAAATAAGCCCCCTTGAATTGGTCCCTTGATTTTACCTAAATGCTGATAAGCTTTTTCAGTTACTTCACGCCCTCTAGGCGTGCGCATTATGAATCCTTGTTGGATTAAAAATGGTTCATAAACTTCTTCAATTGTCTCTGCACTTTCGCTCACGGCTGTGGCCATGGTCGTTAAACCAACCGGACCTCCCTTGAATTTTTCTATGATGGTGGCTAAAATCTTATTATCCATTTCATCAAGACCGTGGGCGTCGACATTAAGCGCTTCAAGCGCAAATTTTGCAATTTTTATATCTATACTGCCATTACCCTTAATTTGGGCAAAATCACGAACCCTTCTCAGTAGCGCATTGGCAATACGTGGCGTGCCTCGACTTCTGCCGGCGATTTCAACCGCAGCCTCCATTGAAATTGGCACCTTTAAAATAGATGCACTACGTTGTAAAATTGTGGTCAACAACTCTGTATTGTAGTACTGTAAACGACTTTGAATACCGAAACGTGCACGCATTGGTGAAGTCAATAAGCCAGACCTGGTGGTAGCGCCAACCAATGTAAAGGGATTAAGGTTGATTTGAACTGTTCTGGCGTTTGGGCCAGATTCAATCATAATATCAATTTTGTAATCTTCCATCGCAGAATACAGATATTCTTCCACGATTGGACTCAAGCGATGAATTTCATCAATAAATAAAACATCCCTATCATCAAGGTTTGTTAGCAAACCAGCAAGATCACCTGGTTTATCCAATACTGGCCCAGATGTTACTTTAATACCGACGCTTAACTCACTTGCTAATATATGCGCAAGTGTCGTCTTACCCAATCCAGGAGGGCCGTGAAATAAGGTATGGTCTAAAGCTTCATTTCGTCCGTTGGCAGCTGCAACGAACACTTGAAGGTTCTCCAAAACCTGTTCTTGACCAGTAAAATCGTCAAAGGCTAGTGGTCGAAGTTTCTTTTCGACATCAAGCTCTTCTGAAGAGAAATTCTGATTTGTTGGGTCTAGATTTTCGTTCATATAATTTCCCTTAAAATTGGGAATATTTTACGTCCTGAAATATATTCAATCCTCCTATAAAAACGGAATTGAACATAGGTCATACATTATAAAACCAAAGATAATGAAACCGCTAAGATTAAATTCACAATCGTACAGAGTAATGATAATTGGCTGTTTCATTTTGCAAAAAAAGACTTAATGATTACAAATAAAAAAGCCTTTCAACGTGTGTGAAAGGCTTTCATATTTAGATGCTAAATTAAAATAAACAGTACATTTTAAATCAAAATCATAAAGGATATGATAATTCGAAGCTGATTATCATGCAACAGATATGTCATAATTTTTTTTATTCGAATACATCTAACCAACAATCAACTTAAAGAGTTTTAGTACAATACTAGTAACTAAATTCCGTCCTTTCGATTCAGAAAATAGGGTTGTATAGTATCAGAGCCAAAGCGAGGGAAAGGGAAGAACGAACTAATCTTGTTGTTATCCATTATAAAAAACGTAATGGGTTCTAGATTCTCATTCATTACAACATAATAAACATTGTGATACTCCTCTAGTTTCAAATTTTTATACACATCAGTATTCTTTATTCTTGAATTTTCAGATAGTTCATCGTGTTTAAGAATTTTTAAAGTATCAAGCGAATCTAAAGTATATTGTAATCTGAATGCTGTCACATAAAAATTTATCATCTCGTCTTTAGGTGGATAATCATTTAGATTGATAACATTCATGAATTGATTAATATCTGACTCGCTTAAGGATATCATTTCATCAATACTATCCTTAAGTTTCATTGTCTTTTCACTATACTCCAAATTGCCTAAGGCCTTCAGCAATTTTTGGCGCTTTATAGAATCCTCCTTGCTTCGCCCCAACTCAATAATACTATTTTCCAGGTAAAAGCCATTATTATGAGCTTTTTCTTTATCGATGAGTTTGGCGTAATCAGCGTTTAACTCCTCGTAAATTTCAAAATCTATGTTATGATTTAATAAAACGTCTTCAATAAACCTTTCAATAACAAATTCATTCTTGTCATAATTTTCCTTTGCGCATGAAAGAATCATAGTTGATAACATAACGATAAATATTCTAGTGTTTTTCATAAAATTATACATTAAAATTTACTGTTGGTCGTACCTAATAACATCAGCTTTTTGCTTTTGAGCTTCATTTTTTAGTTTTAATTTCATTATTTATTAAAGTCTTAAATATTATATAACCTGAAAGCAATAA
>JBCCOJ010000081.1:0-12680 GCA_039025415.1 Bacteroidota bacterium
AAGTGAAAATATAACAAAAAATTAAGCAACTAACTTTTTAAAAATTTTGTATGAAAACAATTTTCAAAGGCTTACTAACTGTGGCTTTTTTAATTCCGTCGTTTCTACTCGCACAGACAGAAATCACAGGAAATGTTACAGATGAGTCTAATTCAATGCCTTTGCCAGGGGTTAACATTTTGGTTAAGGGTACTACTACCGGAGCATCAACCGATTTTGATGGAAACTATACAATAAAAGTGTCAGAAGGCGAAGTTTTAGTTTTTTCGTACTTAGGTTACGAAACTAAAGAAGTCACCTATACAGGCGAGTCACAAATAAATGTCGCTTTAGTTCAAGATGCTGGTCAACTTGACGAAGTGGTTATTGTTGGTTATGGTACAACAACTAAGAAAGATGCTACAGGTTCGATTGAATCAGTAACGGCTGAGGACTTCACAAAAGGTAATATCGTAACGCCTGAAAACCTTATTCAAGGTCGAGTTGCCGGTGTTACCGTACGTACGGAAGGTGCTCCAGGTTCTGGCTCTGAAATAAGGATTCGTGGTGGATCTTCCATAAACGCCTCGAATGATCCATTAATCATTATTGATGGATTACCCATTACCAATAACAATGTTGGTGGTTCAAGAGGTATTTTGGCAAGTATCAACCCTAATGATATTGAATCATTTACGGTTTTAAAAGATGCTTCAGCGACCGCAATCTATGGATCAAGAGCTTCTAATGGTGTTATTATCATTGTAACAAAAAAGGGACGTTCTACATTTAGTGCAGACTATGACCTTCAATATACTTTTGGAGAAAATGACGGACAAATCGATGTTTTCTCGGCCGATGAATTTAGAAACTTAGTGAATTCACAGCCTATTAATAATTCGACTCTTAATACTGATTTATTAGGAGATGCCAATACCAATTGGCAGGATGAAATTTTCAGACAAACAGTATCTTCAATACATAATTTAACTTTGAGAGGGTCTTTGTTTGATGTATTACCAGCAAGGTTTTCATTTGGCGTCACCAATCAAGAAGGTGCAATCATCACTGATAAGTTTGAGCGTCGTAACCTTTCGGTATCTTTAAATCCTACCTTATTTGACAATCATCTTAAGGTCAACTTGAACGCCAATATGACGTTTGAGGATAACCGTTTTGCTCCCAATACTATTGGTGCTGCTTTGCGATATGACCCAACGCAACCTGTTCTGGATCCTGATTCACCCTTTGGTGGGTTTTATGAGCATAGAACTGGTAATACATTGCTTAATGGCACTACCAACCCAGTTGCCACGATTCTTCGTAATGATAACCGAGGAGATATTGAACGCTTTTTCGGAAATTTGAATTTTGACTATAAATTTCATTTCCTCCCTGAGTTGAAAGCCGTTCTTAATTTAGGTTTTGATCAGACCTCGGGTTTTACAACCAATCTTTCAGAATTTGCTACCAATGATGTAGTCAATGCCAATAGATCACTTAATTATCAAATTAGAAAAAACCAATCCCTTGACGGATTTTTAAATTACAAGAAACAGTTTGGTTCAATGCTAACGGATGTAACTGCTGGTTATTCTTACCAACGTTTTACCAATAATGGTTTTTTTACCGGAAATCAATTTGATCCACAAAGTTTTGGAGATACCTTTGCTGATCCTGATGTCGTATTAGTTGGTTTTTTCGGAAGAGTAAATTTAACATTTAATGAAAAATATTTGTTTACCGCGACATATCGTCGTGATGGAACGTCGCGCTTTAGTGAAGAAAACCAATTTGGCGATTTTGGATCGGTGGCAGCAGCCTGGCAAATTAGTGACGAGGACTTTTTGAAAGATTCTGAAACTATTTCAAATCTTAAATTAAGAGCTAGTTACGGTATTACAGGACAACAAGATATTGGAGTGCAAGACATTTTTCTAAGTCGTTTTAGAGCGGGTAACGAAAATTCCATATACCAATTCGGGAACCGACCTGTTCGTTCCTTTATACCTTCTGAAATAAATCCAGATGTGAAATGGGAAGAAACAAGAACTATTGAAGTTGGTTTAGATTATGGTTTATTCAATAATAAAATCAATGGTAGTTTAAATGTTTTCCAAAAAGATTCTGAAGATTTGTTATTCAATGCGCCGGTACCAGATGGTAGCAACTTCACTAATAGTATCGTTCAAAATATTGGTAATTTAAGAATCCAAGGTCTTGAATTCACCGTAAATGCGGATATTGTCTCAAATGAGAATTTCAACTGGAACACCAATTTTAACTTAACGATGTTTGACCGTGAAATAACCGAATTGGCTTTTGGACAAGATGTAAACACTGGTGGTATTGATGGAGGAACTGGTAATTTCATTCAATTGCAGCGCGAAGGTGAGGCCCCAAATTCATTTTACGTCTTTAAACAATTATATGATACCAACGGTGCACCAATAGAAGGTGCTTACGCAGATTTAAATGGTGATAACGTAATTAATGATGAGGATAGATACATTAGAGCGAATCCCGATCCCGATGCTGTTCTTGGTTTCCAGTCTTCAATGCAGTATAAAAATTTCGATTTTGCTTTTAACCTTAGAGCTAGTTTAGGTAATTATGTTTATAACAATGTAAATTCCTCCAGAGCTCAGTACGAATTACTTTTAGACAATTCAGTTTTGGGTAATATACCAACCTCTGTATTGGATACTAATTTCCAAAGAACTGCAGACGTAATCATATCTGATTTGTATCTTGAAAATGCCTCATTCTTAAGAATGGATAACATCACTTTAGGTTATACCTTTCAAAATCTTTCAAATTATGTAAAATCCGTTAGATTATGGGCAGGTATGCAAAATGTTTTTGTAATTACTGAATACAGTGGTCTTGACCCTGAGCTCGGCGGTATTGATAACACAATATACCCTCGACCTCGAAATATACTAGTTGGTGCAAATATTAAATTTTAAAAAAACTATGAAAAAACAAATTAAGAATATTGGTTTAATCGTTTTAACATTGGTGTTTACACTAACCTCGTGTACAGACGATTTAAACATTACTCCAAATGATGATGATTCCCTCACCGGTGCAGATTTATTTGCTGATGAAAATGCATACAGACAAGTAATTGCCGGCGTTTATGGTAATTTAGCCTTAACTGGTACAGAGGGAGCAGGAAATTCGAATCTTGATGGAATTGACGCGGGAACCAGCCAATTTGGTCGGGTTCTTTTATACATGCAAACATTGTCTGCAGACCAAATGATTTGGTCGTATGAGAATGACCCCGGGACACGTGAAATTCAAAGAAATATTTGGACGGCACAAAATCCCTTACTTGTTGGAATGTTCAGTAGAACAATGTTAACGGTAAGTTTGGCAAATAATTTTCTTCGTGAAAGTACTGATGAACTTCTAGAAAGTCGTGGCGTATCAGAAAATATTAGACAAGATGTTGCTGAATATAGAGCTGAAGCCCGCTTATTAAGAGCACAAGCCTATTACTATATGATGGACTTGTTTGGCAAAGCCAATTTCGCAACCGAAGCAGATCCAATTAATGCGGTGTTACCAGTTGCTGACAGATCTGAACTATTTGCATTTATCGAAAGTGAACTATTAGAATTGATAGCTAGCCCAAATTTAGTTGAAGCTAGACAAAATGAATATGCACGGGCAGATAAAGGCGTAGCTCGGATGATATTGGCAAAAATATACCTTAATGCAGAAGTATATATTGGTCAAGATAGATATGCTGATTGTCTGGAGCAATGCGAAGTTCTATTAAATTCTGGTTATAGCCTTGCTGATGACTACAGACACAACTTCTTGGCAGATAACAATACCAATTCAGCTACAAATGAAATTATTTTCCCAATTGTTTCAGATGGTGAAACCACCCAGAACTTCGGTCCAACTACGGTTATGATAAACGGCCAAGTAGGAAGTCTTGAAGTTAATGGAGTTTCCTTGGGTATTACCGACGGTGGTTGGGGTGGTGCTCTTAGGGTTAGAAGAGAATTTGCTGAATTATTTGCAGATAACGACTTCTCCGACGACCAAAGAAATACTATTATTTCAGAAAATAGACCAATTGTAATTAGTGATATTGCTGACCGCGATACTGGGTTTATTTTAACAAAGTATGCCAATGTTACCTCGACAGGTGCGCCTGGAATCGATCAACAATTTGTAGATACTGATTTTCCATTATATAGATTAGCAGATGTACATTTGATGTACGCTGAAGCACACTTAAGAGGTGGAGGTGGATCAGCTACCGAAGCTCTAAATTTGGTGAACGCCTTAAGAACTAGAGCCGGCAACCCAAATCAAATCTCTGCTTCAAACCTTAATCTTCAATTGATACTTGACGAACGTTCAAGAGAATTACATTGGGAAGCACATAGACGACAAGATTTAATTCGATACGGTCTGTATACTGGTGGTAATTATAATTGGGCTTGGAAAGGTAATGCACAAAATGGTGTTGCTATACCGTCTACGTTAAATGTTTATCCAATCCCTAATTTGAGTTTATCATCTAATCCTAACCTAACTCAAAATCCTGGATATTAAAAATTGCTATAATTATGAAAAACAAAATGAAATCAATTAAATTCTTAGTGCTACTATTTTCACTGGGAATATTTATCACCTCATGTGAAAATGATGAGGAGATATTTACCGCAACGACAACAGATCCAATTACGTTGTTTGATTTGCCAATTACAACAATAAGCTTGGACCCGAGTACGCCTGGTAATCCGGCCGTGACCTTTAATTGGGAAGAGGCTGATTATGGGCAACCAGCATCAGAAAATTACAGAGTAGAGCTATCTATTGATGAAGCATTCACTTCGCCAGTATTAGTGTCATCTGTAAATGGTACAACTGCAACAACGCTTACTGTAAGTGAATTGAATACGGGAGTTGGAAATGCTGGTCTTCCACCATTTCAAAATGGAACTATCTATGTTCGTGTTTTGACATCTATTGGAACACAAAATGGCCTTCCACAATCGAGTAATACCATTTCATTTACCGTATTCCCATACACTACAATAAAACCACAATTGTTTTTGGTAGGTGCCTACCAATCAGTTAGCGGATATGGTACTGAAAACGCTGAAGCCCCAACATTAGCATCAAGTGAGTTCGGAACTGAAAATGACTATGATGGTTTTGTATATTTCGGTGGGTCAGATTTAAGCTTTCAGTTTCACAGAGCTGGTTTTGTAGGAGATTATGTAGAAGGTAATCCAATTTATGGAAACGATGGTGGTAATGCAGTTGAAGGTGCTAGCGGTTCATTTGAAGCACCTTCAGAAGGTTTTTATAGAGTCAATGTCGACTTAGAAACAGGTACTGTTAGCTTTACCGAAACTAATTGGGGAATTGCTGGTCCTGGTGGTCCTGCAGGTGATTGGCCAGGTGATACTGTAGATGATGCAGATATGACCTATAATATTGAAGCTAAAGTATGGGAGTTTAATAACGCATCTACGGCTTCAGGAGAATTCAAATATAGAGCGAATGATGATTGGGGTCTAAATTTTGGCTTGGATAGCGATAATGACGGTTCTTTGAATTTCGGCGGTGACAATTTTTCAAATGAGATTTCTGCAACCAAATTTATATTAGATCTTAGTGAGCCAAGAGCCTATTCTCAATCAATAATTTCAGAATAATAAAAAATTAAAACTATGAAAGTCAATAAACTTCTTGCTGCAATATTTAGCATAATGCTAGTGTTTACAGCATGTGAGACTGAAGACAGTCTTGAAATCACGTCTCCAGAGGCAGCTTTGGAACTTCTACAACCGGGTGTATCGAATATAAATTTGAATTTTAACTTACCGGATAATCCAGCAATGACCATTGTATGGAATGATAACCTTACGTCTGGAGCTAGCGGTTATACCGTTGAATTAGCGCAAAACTTTTTATTTGAAAACCCAACGGTAATTGGTACTTCAGATTCAGATAGATTTACCTTAAGCGTAAATGAATTTAACACCGTTGTACTTAATGCGGGGGGTGATGCTTTTGATCCTTTTGTAGTTTACTTACGGGTAAGTGCTGAAGGTGCAGTATCAAATATTGTGAGCTTCAGCGTTTCTGCATATTCAGAAGCTCCACCTGTGATAAACAGTCCTACAGATAGTAGTAGCTTTGCACCAGACCAAGACACCCCAGATGATATAATAACCACTTTTGACTGGACAGACCCAGATTTTGGTTCCAATAGTTCTGTTTCAGTTGAATATGAGTTACAGTTTGCAGCAGCTGGAACTGATTTTCAAGAAATTATTGCTGAAAATACAGGAAGCGATACCTCTCTTGAATTAACCCATGAACAGCTGAATTCAATAGCAGTCACAGCAGGAATAGATGCTATGACGACAGGTTCATTAGACGTCAGGATAATGGCAACTATAACTATGAATGGTGGTAATATGGTACGTATGTCAGAAGTTGTTACAATTGATGTTACCACCTACAATGCCGGATTTGCGCCAGTATCATGGGGAATAATCGGTTCTGGTTATAATGACTGGGGTAATGGAGGTCCAGATGGGACATTCTACTCTACAGATACCCCTAACGTTTTTGTCGCCTATGAAACACTTCTTAACGGAGAAATAAAATTCCGTGAAAACAACGACTGGGGAAGCAACCTAGGAGACAACGGTGCTGATGGCACCTTGGAGAGTGAAGGTGCGAACATTGCCGTAACTGAAGGTACCTACAAAATAACTTTAGACTTATCAACGAGTCTGGGTACTTACAGCATTGAGCCATTCTCACTTGGCGTAGTTGGCTCTGGGTTTAATGATTGGGGTAATGCTGGCGACGACGCTAAATTCTATTACGATAATCTAACGGACACATTTAAAGTGAGTACTAAACTATTGGATGGTGAAATAAAATTTAGAATAAATAATGACTGGGGTACCAATTATGGAGGTTCAGGAGGAACATTAGCGCAAGAAGGAGCAAATATTCCATCAACAGCAGGACACTATCTTATCACGGTAGATTTAAATAACAATTCCTACAGTATTGTAGAAGATGATGTTTTAGGAATCATTGGTTCTGGTTTCAACGAATGGGGCGATGCTGGTGACGATTTTGAATTGACAGAAATACAACCTGATATCCTCGTTGGTGATATAGTTACCTTGGTTGATGGTGAAATAAAATTCAGATACAATAACGCTTGGGACAACGACTTTGGTGATAATGGTGCTGATGGCACTTTAGACCCAGGCGGTGCTAATATCGCGGTTACGGCTGGTCTTTATCGAGTTCGTTTGGATTTAGTAGCGGGTACTTATGTGCTGAATAAAATTCAATAATATCTTATCTAAAATTCAAAAGGCTGTTTAATTTAAACAGCCTTTTTTTTAACAACTTTTTTGTCATGAAAAGAAAAATAATATTATTTGTAATTGGGATTAATATTGGATTATTAAGCTTTGGTCAAACCTATACGTGGACTCCAGAGTTTTTTAATGCTAATGAAAGCGCAACATTAACGGTATCCAATTTTAATCCTCAAACAGAATGGGGTGTAACAGATATATATCTTTGGTCCTGGCATTTTCAAGAAGACGGTACTCAAATAAATAATCCTACAGCAACTGGCAACAACTTTGGAAATTCCCCACAAACTGCACTGTTCACAAATAATGGCGATGGTACATACTCATTTGATTTTGGGATTATCCAAGATTTTTTTAACGATACCGACGTTGCGACAATCGGCTTTCTACTTAAATCCCAAGATGGAACAATTCAAACAGGAGATAACTTCAAAGACGTTGGAGTTTTTCAATTGACCTTAAATAGTCCATCAGACGATATTACCATTCTTAATGATGGAGAAATGTTCATCATAACAGCCTCTACGAGCGAGCTATCCAACTATGAATTAACTGCTAACGGTAGTGTAATTAACAATCAGAATAATACTAACAGCTATAGTTTTAATGCTACCGTAAATGTCACCACAGATTTTGTTCTTACTGCGTCAGAGGTTGGTACAAGCGCTATGCTAAGTGAAAATTTCACGGTAATAGTCATTCCAGACGTTGTCGAGGAGGCTATCCCCTCAGGTCTTGAAGATGGCATTAATTATAGCTCTGATAACACTAGAGCGACACTTGTGGTATCTGCTCCAGGTAAAGAATTCATTCAAGTTGCTGGTAGCTTTAATAATTATTCCCCTTCAACTAATGATATCATGAAGCGTGACCCTAGTACTGGCAAATACTGGCTTGAATTAACAGGCTTGACTCCAGGACAAGTGGAAACTTATCAATATTGGGTGTTTGATACAGACCCTATAGCTGGGTCGCCTTCACTAGTTAAAACTGCTGATCCTTATTCCACCTTGGTGCTTTCACCATTTGACGATCCCTTTATTCCTTCAAATTCATTTTCAGGTTTAGGAGCGGATCAAGAATACGAATACCCACAAGGTCAAGAACGTGAAGTTACGGTTTTACAAACGGGCCAGACACCTTATCCTTGGCAGGTAACAAATTTTCAAAAACCGAAAAAAGAGGATTTGATTATTTACGAAGTTTTGGTGAGGGATTTTGATGTCAACAGAAACTACCAAGATTTGATAGATCGTATAGACTACTTTAAAAATCTTAATATAAATGCGATTCATTTAATGCCAGTCATGGAATTTGAAGGTAATGAAAGTTGGGGTTACAATACCTCGTTTCATATGGCATTGGATAAATTCTATGGAACGCCAGATAAGCTTAAGGAGTTTATAGATGTATGCCACCAAAACGGAATTGCCATTATTTTGGATGTCGTTTTAAATCATGCCTTCGGGAGAAACCCTATGGTAAGAATGTGGATGGATGACCCAGACGAAGATGGCTGGGGTGGGCCTGCAACAGATAGTCCCTATTTCAACCAATTCCCAACCCACTCGTTTAATGTGGGTAATGATTTCAACCACCAGCAACCATTAGTGCAAGAATATACGAGACGAGTCATTAAGCATTGGATTGAAGAATACAATATTGACGGTTTCCGTTGGGATTTGACTAAAGGCTTTACCCAAAACTGTGGCAACGGTACTTTTGATGGAAATTTTGGCTGCACTAACCAGTACCAACAGGATAGAATTGATGTATTGCGCGAGTATGCAGATTATTCATGGTCGCTTGATGAAACACACTACGTAATTTTTGAGCATCTTGGTAATGATAACGAAGAGCAGCAATGGGCCAATTATAGACTCAATGAAACAGTAAGTAAAGGAATTATGATGTGGGGCAAAATGACTGATCAATACAATCAGTTAACAATGGGCTATGATAGCGACCATAATATTAACAGAATGGGACATGTAAGCCGCGGATTCAATGCCCCCAGATTATTGGGCTATCCAGAAAGTCATGATGAAGAACGATTAATGTATAAGAACGTTACCTTTGGAAACGATAGTAATGCCTCCCATAACGTTAGGGATTTAAATACCGCTTTGTCAAGGATGTCGGCATTAGGTGCCGTAAGCGTGACAATCCCAGGACCGAAAATGATTTGGCATTTTGGAGATTTAGGGATGGAAAACTCTATTTTCACCTGTACCAATGGTACCGTCAATACAGAAAACGACGCCATCCCGGGAGGATGTAAATTAGATACCAAGCCACAACCACAATGGACAGAAAATTGGCTCGCCGATGCCAACCGTAATCAGATCTACAATGACTGGGCAAGGTTGCACGCGTTAAAAATTAACGAGCCTGTTTTTGAAGGTGACTACACCATCAGCTCAGGTAGTTTAACTCCAAGAATAGATATATTTGATACGAGTATTCCTACCTCAGAGTTGCGTAATGTAATTGTCTTGGCAAACTTTGATTTGGTAAGTAGAACTATCAATACCAATTTCCCAACAGGTGGAAACTGGTTTGATTTAATGGACAATACTGGTAGTACTACATTTAGTGGAGCTTCGGTAACTATAGCTCCCGGACAATTCCGCATATTTGGAAATCAGCCAGCGACTTTGAGCAATCAATCTGTAATCGCTGATAATAATTTCGAGATTTTCCCAAACCCAACAAGTGAAGTCTTCGTTGCCAATAAAACCTTGAAAAACGTTCAAATTTTTGATATTACAGGACAAGTAGTCAAAAGCTTTAATGGTGATTTTCAAAAAGGATATGATTTTAATGTTTCAGAATTGAGTCAAGGTATTTACATCATAAAGGTTAGCGGTAACGATAACTCTAGCTCAGCAACAAAACTTATTATTAAGGATTAAGTGTTAACCATGACAATTATTATTGTCTAAAAAGGGCCTCTTGTTTATGCAAGAGGTCTTTTTTTCTCCATTTGAGATATTACTGATTTTTTCGTAATTTATTTGGCCTAGTTAGTTATCATGAGAAGTTTTAATAAGACAATATTATTAATTACCATTTCAGTTGTTTTGACGGGCTGTAATAGCTCAGAGGAGAATCTGGGCGACGTAATCGATGATGCTCCAATTATTTCTGAGGAAAGCGACTTTTACTACGGCGCAGATATTTCCTATGTAAATGAGATGGAAGACTGCGGTGCGATTTATAAAGATAGAAATGGTACAGAAAACGATGCTTACCAAATTTTTAAAGAAGAGGGTGCAAATTTAGCGCGGTTAAGGCTTTGGCATAACCCTATCTGGACTGATTACTCAAACCTAGAAGACGTTAAAACTTCTATCCAACGTGCAAAAGCGCTAGATATGGACGTTTTATTAAATTTTCACTACAGCGATATTTGGGCTGACCCCTCAAGTCAACAAATTCCTGCAGCTTGGATGAGCGAAATTGATAATATTGAAAACCTTGGTAATCTTCTATATGATTATACCTACCAAACCTTAAATGAACTTTCAAGTTTAAATTTAATGCCTGAAATAGTACAAATTGGTAATGAAATAAATGGGATGATTCTTCAGGATGGTGAATTAGAGTGGCCCATAGATTGGGAACGAAATTCTTTTCTATTGAACAAAGGGATTGAAGCGGTCAGGGATGTTTCAGAGGCTACGAATAAGGAAATTGAAATAATGCTGCATATCGCCCAGCCTGAAAATGGGCTATGGTGGTTTGAACAAGCAACTCAAGTAGGTGTAATAGATTTTGATTGGATTGGCCTTTCTTATTATCCGCAATGGTCAGAATTCAATCTTGCAGATGTCGACGTACCATTATCGACTTTAATGAGTACGTACAATAAGAAAATGATGATTGTTGAAACCGCCTACCCTTTCACCTTAGACAACGTAGATTCGGCTAACAATATCTTAGGCGCAGATGCACTGATCGATGGCTATCCAGCAACACAGGAAGGTCAATTAAACTATTTAAACCAACTTAAAAACATTGTAGAGAATGTCGGTGGACAAGGTGTTGTTTATTGGGAACCTGCTTGGGTCTCCACCAATTGCAGTACACCTTGGGGTCAAGGCTCGCATTGGGACAATGCTACATTGTTTGACAATGAGGGCCAAATGACATTGGGCATGCAATTTTTTAACTCTAATTTAGAAGAATAAGACGAAAAAATGCCAGAATTACCAGAAGTACACGGATATCAGACCTACATAAATAGCACATGTCTCAATCAAAAAATCATTCGACTCGATTGCAGGGATAATAGGTTACTCAAACAACCTAAAGCTGATTTTGAGGAACACCTTATTGGAAATAAATTAATCAAAACCGAACGTATTGGTAAATATCTTTTTGTACACACCTCTGGAGAAAAGGTTCTTTTGATGCATTTCGGAATGACCGGAAGACCAAATTACTTCAAATCTGAAGAAGATAGACCAAAATTTGGGCACATTATGATTTCTTTTGAAAATGGATTCCATTTCGCTTTTGAGAACAAACGCAAGTTTGGCTACTGGGATTTGGTGGATTCGGTTTCTGAATTTCAAAAAGAACGCAATCTAAGCGACGATGCCCGTAATCTTACTTTCGAGCAATTTAAATGCTCAATTCAAAATCGCAAGACCGATATAAAAAAAGTCATAATGGACCAAAGCGTTACGGCAGGTATTGGTAATTGGATGGCTGATGATATTCTATATCAAGCTAAAATACATCCGCAGAAAAAGGTTCAAGATATGTCTGATAAAGATATCCAGGCAGTTTTTGACAAAATGAAACACGTTATTGAGGTTGCCATCGAGCACGAGGCACACTATGAAAGTTTTCCTACGTATTTTTTCATCCATATCAGGGAAGAGAATGCCAATTGCCATCACACCAATTCAAAAATCGAAAGAATAAAGGTGGGTGGGCGCACCACGTTTTTTTCACCTAAATGGCAAAAGATTTAGATCAAAATGTTCATTCTGTTATAGATTGATAAAGACGATTTCACGACTTGTAATCGTCTTTTTTTCATTTAAAAAGCCGTTGGCAGTAATCCCCGCATCAAGTGCGAGTAAGACTTCTTCCTAGACATCTGGGCAGTCATCTAGGGTTCCTGAAACAAAAAAAGACGGCCTCGTTCAGAAGTCGTCTTTTTAATTTTGAGTGCGGATGACAGGAATCCCCGCATCGGGTGCGGGGCAGGCTTCTCATCCTGTCAATTTAGACCGCTGAGTATTTAATAAAAAAGAGACAATCCAAAAAATTGTCTCTTTACTTTAATTTGTGCGG
>JBCCOJ010000082.1:0-12671 GCA_039025415.1 Bacteroidota bacterium
ATATTTTTTCAATTTCAAAATTAGTAACTCTAAGGCACAAAAAAAGGCGTTACTAAAGTGTAACACCTTTAAAATATCAACAATTGTTAATCATTATTTCTTATGTCTAGGTTCTGAAGACACAGACAATTTCTTTCTACCTTTGGCTCTTCTACTTGCCAAAACCTTTCTTCCATTTACGGAAGCCATTCTCTCTCTGAAACCATGTTTGTTCCTTCTCTTTCTTTTTGACGGCTGAAACGTTCTTTTTGGCATGGTACTATGTTTTTATCTTATTTTTTAATCTAAAATTCAGGCTTTGGCCTATCCTCCAAAACCGCGTGCAAATATACAAAGAGTTTTAAGTCTGCCAAACATTAAAAATAAATTTTTAGAGAACTAAAATCATTTCCTCATAAATGCGAATCTCAAAACATGTTTAGCTTGTTTTGACAAAGAATAACCTAGGTTGAAAACCTAATATTTAGTTACTTTGCAGCCCAAATGTTTGTTATTATTATGAACAAAAAAAGGAATTGCATCCTAATATTTCTTTTCTTCGGAATATTGACCGTAAAGGCTCAGTATAGTTTAAGCTATAATTTAAATATTGGCGACACCTATCGCGTGGTTCAAAATGCCAATCAAGAAATAGTGCAAACGATGGATGGCTCTGAGCACATAATGAATAATTTGATTGAAGGTGTTTTCATTTTCAAGGTCGAAACTTTGAATGATAGTTTAATAACATTTAATTTCAGTTTTGACCGTTTTAAAATGACCTCAACATCAAGTATGATGGGTGAACTTATGAGTGTTGACACTAATGACCGCATTGCAGAAAGTGACGTTGAGGGTAAATTATTTTCAGGTTTGACTGAATCCAATTTAAAAATGGAGATGTATAAAAATGGCCATATTAAGTCGATTGCCGGAACGGAGACCATGGTGAATGGAATGATTAATAAAGCAGGGAATTTTGATGATTTCACAAAGGAATTAATGAAAGAAGCGATGAATAAGGAATTTGGTGGAAAGACTTTATCTGAAAGTTTTGAGCAGTTGACCTTTATTTATCCCAATGAAGAAGTAAAGCAGGGCGCTAAATGGAATACAACATATAATGGTAAGGTGTCTGCCGAAAATATTTGGACTTTGGATAATGTTTCAAAAGATAGTTTTCAGATTTCAGGTCAAAGTAAAGTCAATTTCAAAACTGATGATACCACCATCTCCATGAACCTGGAAGGAACCACCCAAACCAAAGTAACGAGCTCTCGCGACTCGGGATTTATAAGTAGTATGACCAGCAATTCAAAGGCCGAGGGAATTTCCGTTATGAAAACAATGGAGGGTGTTGAAATACCAACAAAAATGACAACAAAAATAACTTATAAAGTAACTAAGAATGTTCAATAAAAATATAAAACTTGTAATCGCATTTTTGATTCTGGCCTTTGCCGTTTATCAATTTACAGAAGGTTACATCGGGAATGGTATCATGTATATTTTACTATCCCTGATTTTCATTTTCCTCTATTTTAAAAATGAATTTATTTTACTTGCATTTTTCAGATTGCGGAAACAAGATTTCGAAGGGGCTAAAAAGTGGCTAAATAAAATCAAAAATCCACCTGCTGCACTGGTAAAAAAACAAGAGGGCTACTATAATTTTCTACATGGCGTAATGGTTTCCCAAACAAACATGAACGAAGCTGAAAAGTTTTTTAAAAAAGCGCTCAGCTTAGGTTTAAGCATGGACCACGACAAAGCCATGGCTAAAATGAACCTGGCAGGAATCGCATTTAGTAAACGACGACCCCTAGAAGCAAAAAAATTATTGGCCGAAGCTACTAAGCTGGATAAGCGTGATATGCTTGCCGAACAGATTAAGATGATGAAGGATCAAATGAAAAAGTCTACTGGTCCAAAACAGCATTATGGCAATCGAAATATGAGAAGAGGTCGGTAACGGAAATTGAAGTCGAGGTTGAAGTTGAATTCGAAGGCGAAAAATAATAACCGCGTCACAACTACAACAATGGCGCCCAGAGTCGCGCGACAGACTCTTGAAGCTTGCACCATTTGGAGCGTTCTACCCAACGGTCTAATTCCACAAATTTGCAACTCTTTAAATCTTCATTAAAGTGTTCCTTTAGTTCTTTGGTTTTACCTTCATGATAGATGAGTGCATTAATTTCAAAATTGATATTAAAGCTTCTATTATCTAAATTACAGGTACCTACGGTTGAAAAAATATCGTCAATTACTATTGTTTTGGCGTGCATAAATCCCTTTTGATACAGATACACCTTTACCCCAGCCTTTAAAATAGGTTCTAAAAATGAAAAAGTTGCTCTTTGCGCAATCCAAGAATCAGATTTCTCTGGAATTATAAGTTTTACATCCAGGCCACTTTTTGCTGCAATTTGTAATGATGTTATGATTTGTTCATTAGGTATAAAATAAGGGGTTGTTATATAGATGTAATCTTCTGCCGTATTTATTGCAGTGAACATAGCCTCCATAATATTAGGCCAGTCAGTATCGGGGCCACTTGCCGTTATTTGAACAGGAACGTTACCTTGACCTTCAATTTCGTCAAAATACACGTCTTTCACCTCTATTTTCTCATCGGTTACGAAGTCCCAGGTGGTCAAGAAGTGAAATTGTAAAGGCTTAACACAGGGGCCACTAAGTCTTAAATGGGTATCGCGCCAGTAGGGCCCTTTAATTCCAACGCCATTTACATATTCATCAGAAACATTGATTCCACCGACATATCCGATTTGCCCATCAATTATCACGATTTTTCTATGATTTCTAAAATTTGATTTTCCGGTTAGGCTCGAAAAAATGACTGGCATAAATGGCTCATGCTTAACACCAGAACTGCTTAATTTTCGCTTTAGCTTATTCGATATTCTACTCCCGACATCATCATAAGTCAAATACACCTCGAGCCCGTCATTTGCTTTATCGCATAAGATGTTAATTAATTCAGCACCAGTTTCGTCATCTTCAACAACATAATACTCCATGTGGATGTATTTTTTTGCCGCTTTTAAATCCTTGAATAACCTTTCAAACTTATTCTCACCATTTTTGATTATTTCAACATCATTATTGAGGGTCAACGGTGCCTCATGGTTTCTTTTTAAGAGGTGCACTAATTGGGTCTTGGACTCAAGAAATTCTTCTATTTTAGATAAATCCTTATCGTTTAAATTAGAACGCTCCTCAAACCGTTTGACCACATCCGCATTAGCAATATGCTTTCTATTGAAGATTTTAGTTTTTCGATATTGTTGACCAAATAGATAATATACAACTAGTCCAAAAAAAGGAAAAACCGCCAAAACCAGTATATACGAAACTGTTTTAGCGGGATTTTTGTTTTTTAATAGAATTGTAACTATTGCTGAAATAGCAATAGCATAGTTTATAATAAAAAGTATTAGCCAGATGTTCTGTTTTAAATAGTCCAAAACTAGGGTTTGGAGGTATAGTATCCTTTTTCTGGAATCTCAATAATATATTTCTTTTTTGATGCATTTTTAAGGTGGTCTTCACGCAGCCAAGGGTTATGGATTTTTAAGATTTTATAATTAATACCATACTCCTTGGCGAAACCAGCAAAGTCTTGAACCAAAGAATCAACTTCAACCTGATAGGTGGGTATATTTTGATATAAATCATCTTTAGTAAAATTAAAGCCGTACTTTTTAGGGTTTGATAGAATTTCCTTTAGCGCCACAATTCTAAACATGTATCTTCCGGTTTCCTCACCTAGAAGTAAATCGTAATAATCTGTAACTTTTTGCTCTTCCAAACGTCTTGAAACTCCAGATTTACCGGCATTATAGGCCGCTGCCGCAAGCGTCCAAGAACCGAGTTTCTCTTTAGATTCCTTTAAATATCTACAAGC
Organism: Bacteroidota bacterium; assembly: GCA_039025415.1. Lineage (GTDB taxonomy): Bacteria > Bacteroidota > Bacteroidia > Flavobacteriales > Flavobacteriaceae > Psychroserpens. The sequence continues at coordinate 3,908 of JBCCOJ010000082.1, forward strand.
TACTTCCGTCGCTTTTTCAAGATGGTAGCGCTCATCAACGTTTTTGTTGATTTCCAAACCATTTTCTCTGCCCGTAGCAGGCATAATTTGCCAGACACCTCTGGCGCCCGCAGGGGAAACCGCATTGGTCAAACCACTTTCTATTACCGCCAAATATTTAAAGTCATCAGGGACACCATTCTTTTTAAGAATTGGTTCAATTATTGGAAAGTATTTTCCGGCCCTCTTGAACATCAATAGTCCGTTCGACTGCCAGTAGGTATTAACTAAAAGCTCCCTGTCCATACGCTCTAAGATATCTGGGTTTTCAAGAGGGAGTTTTTCACCAGCAAAATTTAAATTAGCTGGCACTTTTAGTGCATAAACATTATAATCTTTGGTGGGTTTTGGGTCTTTTTTTACAGTTGCACTTTTTTCAGAATCAGTATCGTTATTTTCATCACTTTGATTTGCAAATATGAAAAAGCCTGAAACGCAGATTAAGCCAATAGCAGCTAAAATATTCTTGAGAATCTTCATTTGTTTTTTATTTTAAATGTAAAAAATAATTCGTTAAGCAATTGATTCGCCCATGATTAGTTTTGGTAAATTTTCGTTAAACCATTTAAACTTATTAAGAATCATGATATGCGTCCCACCTTTAATAACGATACAGTCCCCAACACAAGAATGTGGGAAAATTGCATCGTTGTCGCCGTGAATGTATATAGCCTGAGGATTAGGCGCTTCTTGGTTCCACTCTATCACTTGTTCAATTGCCCAGTCCAAATACTGTTTATCGCTCACCGAAAGATATTTTTTATAAAGTTCAATCCGTTTACCAATAGTTTCACCAAAGGAATATTTAGCCAACAAATCTATACTACCAACCAGTTGAGTCGGTAGGATTTTGTAGGCCTTGGTATATTTCATTACTTTCATTCTTTTTGGCAGCTCATGCATGGACTTCACGCTGGAAACAACAAATAACTTTTTTAAATTCATGTATTTGGACATTTCCTGAACTAAGATGCCACCAAAGGAAACCCCTAAAAGCACCACATTGTCTTCGGTAATTCTTGAAATCATTCGCTTTGCGTAACTCTCCAGCGATTCGTTGATTTCAGGAATCATCCAATCCAACCAATGAATTTTGAATTTATCTTCTGGGAGTTTGATATTTTCAAAAATGGTTGGGTTTGCCGCCATTCCGGGCATTAAATAAATATGTATTAAATCTTTATTCATACTCATCTACAAATGAGCTAATTGCCCATATCTGATATTTTTTGTAACTTCGCAAAGCAAAATTATACAAAAGTATAGTTACCTACCAGCCAATTATTTAAACTTTTATTACCATGATTGATGCAGCGGAATTGACTGACAATGACTTCTTACGCCAATTTGAACTAAAAACTGAGTCTGGCGAGCTCGCAAAAATTGAATATTCACTTCAGGATAGAAAAATCTTTCTTACTAAACTATTCGTTCCGGATGGTTTGAGCAACGATAATTTTGAAGTAGTATTTTTGACCCTAGTTTTTGAAAATATAAAAGAACGAGAGATTGGTGTGGTACCTGCGAGTCCTGAAATTGCTAAGTTTATAAGACGCCACAGGAAATATAAAAAATTGCTCCCCGTAGGAATACGGATATAAGTTTTATAAAATCATTTCGAATTTTCTTTAAAGTTCTAATTTCGGTTAAGGTAAATTTCAAATGACAAGCCTTTGACCTTTAATCTGAAATCAATTTGTTATTGTTCATATTTGAATACTAATTCGAGTTTAGATGAGCGCTATCCAAATACTATAAGATTACTTTCTGTACAAGAAATAATTGTTTACTAACTCAATATAAATCTTTTTCGCCTCCTCCTGGCTTACATGTTGAATTTGAAAAAGCGCATTAGTTTTAAATGCATTAATAATGGGTTTTTTGCTACTTGGCCTTCCGTAGTCATTACTGGCCTTTTTATAATATGCGTATAAACGAAGAAGGAAATCAGCAGGAAACGGCTCTGTAAAATTGTTAATTCGTTCTACGGCCTCTTCAAATTGCTTATCTAACTCTTCTGAAGTCATTTTTTAGAACTCGTTTTGTATGATTCCACAAAGACAGCTATTAATCTGAAATTATTAAGCGCGTAGTACTATTTCATTTCAGCAATAACACTTTCCCCTCCACGAACTTTTTGGTTTAGCTGTACTTTAATATCAGCATCCAACGGAAGAAATAAATCTACTCTACTGCCAAATTTTATAAATCCAGAATCAGCTCCTTGCACAGCGCTTTGTTTGGCCGTGGCGTAATTCACGATACGCTTGGCAAGTGCTCCGGCAATTTGACGGTAAAGCACCTTTCCAAAATTCGAATTTTCAACCACAACGGTAGTTCTTTCGTTCTCCTCACTTGCCTTTGGGTGCCAAGCCACTAAATATTTTCCAGGATGATACTTACTGTAAGACACTTCTCCACTTATAGGGTATCTCGTTACGTGAACATTTAATGGGGACATAAATACTGAAACTTGAATGCGTTTATCATTAAACACTTCCTTTTCAAAAACCTCTTCAATAACAACCACTTTTCCGTCTACGGGAGAAAGCGCAGTATGGTTCTCGAGCTTTGTATGTCGTTTGGGATTTCTAAAAAACTGAAGAATCAAAATCAAAAATGCCAGAACCGCAAGCATCAAAGTGGCACGAAGCCATTCTAAAACAACAAGATAATCAATCAAAAATAAAAGACCCACTGTTAATGCGAGCGTTATCATGATTATTTTATGACCTTCCTTATGAAACATATAAAACGATTCTTAAATATAAAAATACAAAAGGTGCAGCAAATATGATGCTATCAAGCCTGTCTAAAAGACCACCGTGACCGGGCATTATCACTCCACTATCCTTAACGTTTGCCTGTCTCTTGAATTTTGACTCAATCAAATCCCCTAATGTGCCAAAGGTACTGACTATAATTGCTAAAATCAACCAATTATTGAAAGTCAATGTATCTGTAAATTTAGCAATGAAATAACTTGCAATACAAGCAAAAAATAAACCACCTAAAAAGCCCTCAACCGTTTTTTTAGGTGAAATTCGTGGAAATAGTTTTTGTTTACCAAAGTTTTTACCCACCAAATAGGCAAAAGTATCATTAACCCAAACTAAAATGAAGCATCCCAATAAAACCAGTGGTGTAAATCCCGATTTGAAATTAGCTATGGAAATCAAAAAAACAAAGGAAGTGGAAAGATAAAAGGTGGTGATAATGAATCGCTTTGAAACAAAAAGTGGAATAGTCTTACCTGAAAACAAATCCTTAATTAAAATTAGCTGCACAAATATGGTTATGACCAAAAGAATTTGAATGGCTTCATTAAAACCTTCGGCGTGATTGGATAAAATCCTCCAATAGGCAAAACCGAAATATAAAATGGCAAATACAATATAAGGTGCATAGCTTCGTAGTGCAATTAACTTCTTAAACTCAGCCATACATACCAAACCAAAAAGGAAGAACAAGGCTATCAAAGCATGCTCCCAGAACAAGGAAGCGATAAGCAAGGAGATATAAATAATTCCAGAAAGGGCTCTGGTTTGAAGTTCCTTCATTTACAAATCCTCCAATAATAATAAATACAAATTCTTCGAACTACTTCCGTAGGTAAGGAAATCCTTATCTTCTTCGGTTTTGAAATTCTTGATGGTAGTTATATTTGTGGGGATTTTTTGCCTATTGTTCTTTTTTATACCCTTCAAGCCCTCACCAATATTTTCAACAAATTGGCTTGTAGTTGCATAGATTATAAAGTTTTCGGGAAGCTCTTTTAATTTCTTTTCGGCTATTTGATTTGAAGATACTAAAAGTGAACCATCATCTGAGATTAAATACTCGCAAGTGGATAGGAAAAAGGTGCTTTCAGAAATCAATTTTGTTTCCTTAAGGTCAAAATTATGGAAAAGCTGAGTCAATCGCTTATCCAATAAAAGAACTTTCTCATTTTCCCAGTCGTTTTCACTTAGAATGTTGGAAAAACACTTATGAACTTCCTCCATATCCTCACAATAGAGAAACTTGCCACCATTTGCCTTAAAATTTATCGTGAATTGTTCATCTATGGGCAGCTTTATCTCAGGCATATATTTGCCCCTCTCTTCGTTTTTGATATTTTCTTCGGGGCTACTCTTTAATCCAAAGATTTTACGAAATAGACTCATTTAGAGGATTAGCTATTAATCTGCTTTATTTATGGGTGTTTCAAATATAAAAAAACTTAAACTAACCAAAGGTCAATTTAAGTTTTTATAAATACTTTAAAACTATTTTTAAGGTTGTTTCTTAATGTCGATTTCTTCGACTTCAGGCTCCTTTTCTACTTCAGTTCCGTTGGCCAGTTCTTTTTTCTCAAATGGCCTCTTACCAAAGATTTTCTCTAAATTATCCTTGAATATTACTTCTTTTTCGAGTAAGACCTCCGCCAGCTGCGTTAACTTATCCTTATTCTTTTCTAATAAGTTAATGGCACGTTGGTATTGCGTCTCGATGATATCCGAAATCTCCTTGTCTATCAGCTCAGCTGTTTGCTCGCTATAAGGCTTATTGAAGTTATACTCTGATTGCCCAGTAGAATCATAGTAAGTAAGATTCCCAACTTTGTCGCTCAAACCATAAACCGTTACCATTGCACGAGCTTGTTTGGTCACTTTTTCCAAATCACTTAAGGCCCCAGTTGAAATCTTATCAAATATGACTTTTTCTGCGGCTCTACCTCCTAATGCAGCGCACATTTCATCCAACATTTGCTCAGGTCTAACTATGAGACGCTCTTCAGGTAGATACCATGCCGCTCCAAGGGATTGACCTCTTGGCACTATGGTGACCTTTACCAATGGAGCAGCGTGCTCTAACATCCAACTTACGGTTGCATGGCCAGCCTCATGAAATGCAATGGCCTTCTTCTCCTCTTTGGTGATTATTTTGTTCTTTTTTTCCAGACCACCTACTATCCTATCAACGGCATCGAGAAAATCCTGCTTATCCACTGCAGTCTTGCCATTTCTAGCAGCAATTAAGGCTGCTTCATTACAAACATTAGCGATATCAGCACCTGAAAAACCAGGTGTTTGTTTGGCTAGAAAATCAACATCCAACTTTACAGCTTGTTTCAACGGTCTTAAGTGAACTTCAAATATTTCTTTTCGTTCGCGTACATCTGGTAAATCAACAAATATTTGTCTATCGAAGCGTCCCGCACGCATTAATGCTTTATCCAATACATCTGCACGGTTTGTTGCTGCAAGAACTATTACGTTGGTATTAGTACCAAAACCGTCCATTTCAGTTAGCAACTGGTTAAGCGTATTTTCGCGTTCATCATTGGAACCAGAGAAATTACTTTTTCCCCTAGCCCTCCCTATGGCATCGATTTCATCAATAAATATAATGGCTGGCGACTTTTCTTTTGCTTGCTTGAACAAATCACGAACACGGCTAGCACCTACACCAACAAACATTTCAACGAAATCAGAACCTGATAGAGAGAAAAACGGCACCTTAGCTTCACCAGCAACGGCTTTAGCCAACAAGGTTTTACCCGTACCTGGTTGCCCCACTAGAAGCGCTCCCTTTGGAATTTTACCCCCAAGAGACGTGTATTTTTCTGGATTCTTAAGAAAATCTACTATTTCCTGTACTTCCTCTTTGGCGCCTTCCAATCCTGCAACATCCTTAAAAGAGGTTTTTACATCGGTCTTTTCATCAAATAACTTGGCCTTAGATTTACCAATATTGAATATCTGTCCGCCAGCACCTCCACCAGCGCCCCCAGACATACGCCTCATAATAAAAATCCATACACCAATAATTAGGATAAAGGGTAACAGCGAAAAGATAAAATTACCCCAGATATTCTCCTCTGTCTTAAATGACACAGGAACAGTGACATCACTATTTGACTTTATTTCATCAATCTCCTCTTGAAACAATTTTAAATCCCCAAACTCAAAAGTGTAGTTCGGTTGTGGGGTTACTGATGGTAAAACACCCTGAGGTTTGGAGTTTTTATGAATTTCTTTTTGCAGCGCCTCTTTCGTAAGAAATACCCGCGCTTCACGATTATTGATGATGTTTACTTTGGCAACATCACCCTGTTTCATATAATCAAAAAATTCTGTTGGATTTATCTGCTTTGCAGAACTTGAACCAAATCCTCCAGAAAACATCTGAAAACCAATGAATGCCGCTATAATTAAACCATAAATCCAGTAAGGACTGAATTTTGGTTTTTTATTCAAATTTTTATTGTCTTTTGCCATATATCAACTATCGCCTTAGCGATTCACTAATTAATGTTTTAATAACTGGTTTCAACAGCTGTCAATTTTGCATCTCCCCAAAGACTTTCGATATCGTAATATTCCCTGATGTGCTTTTGAAAAACATGAACTACTACATTCACGTAATCCATTAAAACCCATTCAGCATTATCATTGCCTTCAACATTCCATGGATTGTCGCGTAATTCTTTACTTACTTTCTTTTGGATGGAGTTTACAATGGCGTTAACCTGAGTGTTGGACGTACCTTCACAAACTACAAAATAATCACAGACCGTATTCTCAATCTCCCTTAAATCCAATATTGAAATTTCCTTTCCCTTAACATCTTCAATTCCAGCAATTACAGTCGCTATGAGTTGATCTGGATTCGGATTTTTTTTCGCCATTAAAAAAATTTAAATTTGTGCAAAGTTATTGTTTTTTTATGTTTAACTGGATTTTAATTTTCATAAGAAAACTCTAATTTTATTCCAATTTTCCATGAATATAATCAAACTTGATGCCACTAAATCGACGAATGATTATCTGAAAAAACTTAATGCTGAAAAATCCCTTTCAAATTTTACTGTAGTAGTAGCAAAGTCTCAGACTAATGGAAGGGGACAGATGGGTTCTACTTGGGAAAGTGAAGACTATAAAAACCTGACTTTTAGTGTTTTTGTAAAAGAATTAAAGCTCAATATTAAACATAAATTTTATCTAAGCATCGTTGCTGCATTGGCAGTTTTAAAAGCAATAGAAAAGTTGAGCATAAAGCAACTTCATGTTAAATGGCCCAACGACATTTTGGCAGAAAACCAAAAAATTGGCGGCATTCTAATTGAAAATGTAGTTGCCAAACAAATTGATTCTTCGATTATTGGCATTGGACTTAACGTAAACCAGACAAATTTCAAGGATTTACCAAAAGCCAACTCCCTAAAAAAAATTACCGGTGTACATTTTGACCTAGACTTTTTGTTAAGCAGCATCCTTAACCAATTGAATTTTTTTCTTCAAAGACTGAATTCTCGAAACTTTAAATCACTTAAGGCGGAATATGAATTGTCACTTTTCAGAAAAGACAAACCTTCAACATTTGAAGATAATTCCAATATTAGATTTACTGGCTATATACAAGGCATTTCAGAAGATGGGAAACTGCTTCTTTTGTTAGAGGATAACGTTATTGAATCCTTTGACTTTAAACAATTGAAACTACTTTATTAAATATTTACTGGCATATTTACGGCTAAAGTATCAATGAATTTTTGAATAGGTGCTTTAATCATCATACTCATCATAGCATTAAATTCGCCTTCAAAATTTAGAGCGACTTCACTTTTGTTTTCGTCAATTTCAGAAATATTGGCAATCAAAGAAAAATCCAATTTACCCCCGGCTGCACCAAGAACAATTTTTTCAGGCTCATGAACCTCTTTTTTCTTAAGAATTATTTCTGGCATTCCTTTTAAGGCGAAAAGAAACTTATCGTCTTCCATAACCTCAAATTTACTGATATTCTCAGGCATTAAGGCTTCGAAGTTTTTGACATTTGACAAAAAGTCAAAGGTCTCCTGCTGCGATTTTGGTATGGTAGTTTTAGGTGCTTGTAATTTCATTTTATTTTCAATTTAATTTAGGAGTTTGTTATTCCAATCCATTCACTTGGATTGGCATTCCATAAGGATAAGATTTCCAGTTCTTTTTTGTTAATATACATTGTTTCCAGAGCCTGTTCGAGAAGATTTTCGTAATTTCCTAACGTGTGTAATTGCACATTGGCCTTATCAAAATTGGACCTTGCTATGTCAAAACCATAAGAAAAAATAGCAACCATTCCTTTTACATTGACCTCAGCAAGTTCTAAGGCTTTTACTGCATTGAGACTGCTTTTACCGGTGCTAATCAAATCTTCTACAACAACAACACGTTGCCCGGATTGTAAATGCCCTTCAATTTGGTTTTGCCTACCGTGTGATTTAGGCTCTGGTCTCACGTAAACAAAGGGCAAACCTAAATATTCAGCCACTAAGGCTCCTATTCCTATTGCTCCAGTTGCTACGCCGGCAATAACATCGACCTTACCATAGTGCGACTCGATGTGCTTGGCCATGGTCTCTCGAACATAAGTTCTAATTTGAGGATAGGATAAGATTATCCGGTTATCGCAATAAATAGGTGACTTCCAGCCCGAAGCCCATGTAAAAGGTTCGTGAGGTTGGAGTTTAATCGCATTAATTTGCAGTAGCACCTCTGCGGTTTTTTTTGCAGTTTCTTTATCAAATATCATGATGCAAAACTACATTTTTTAACAAAATTAAACCCCTCCTGATAAAATTTTAAATCGCGCGTTTTTTACGACTTAATAATTTTGATACATTTACCTCAAGAATATAAGAGAAGTTTCCATGTACCAAATCTTTGTTGACGACAAGCCAATTGTACTTACCACAAAA
>JBCCOJ010000083.1:0-12634 GCA_039025415.1 Bacteroidota bacterium
ATTTCGATGTCAAGTTCAGCTTCTTCTTTTTTAGGTTCTGAAATTTCAACTTTTGGAACTTTTTTAGGTTCTTTCGTAATGGTTTCCTTAGCTGAATGCTTATCCTCTGGTTGTTGTTTTTCAAAGTTTAAATCCAAAGCGGCTTTTATCGCTTCGGCCTCTTCCGAAAGATTATTATCCAAACCGACAAACTCGTTGTCTTCCGAAGTTTTGAAATCTGATTTCAAGTCCTTTTTAGCACTTTTGAACAGGTTTACAAAAGTTTGTCCTGTTACCTTGAATCGAATCGCTAGATAGACAATCAGAATAAAAGCGAGTAGGGCAGAAGTGCCAATTTTACCCAGATAATCTTGAAGAAAACTATTCATTTCAAAACCAACTGTGCCACCTAGAACATCATATTTATGGGAGAAAAATCCAAAGAAAATAGATAACCAAATTACAATCAGCGTACCCCAAATCCAGTGACGCTGTAAGCGCGATTTAGGAATATCTAAAGTGACATAGATTCCAGACAAGAATAAAAGCCCGGAGAAAATAAATGAGGCCACTCCAAATCCTTTATGTATGAATGTCTCGCTGACCCAAGCTCCGATTTTGTTGAGCCAATTTTCAGTCTCGATATCGCGCTCTGAAAATTGGGTAATTGTACTCTGGTCTGCCGCTCCCGTAAAGAAATAGGATAGAAACGCAATAAACATCAAAATCCCTAAAATGATGAGTAAACTGCCAAAAATGAGCTTCTGTTGGCTAGATAATTTAAAGCTTAGCTTTTTTGATGGCCCTTTAGCTCTAGAAGCGGTTTTAGCTTTACTCTTGGATTTTGTTTTTCGTTTTGCCATCTTACGTTCTACCGCCGTTGCGGGAGAATCTAATTTAATTGATGATTAACTTAAGTTTACCCTGACAAAAGTACAAATTGTTAACGTTTATACTAAGCTAAATCGTATAACGACCTTGAATTATCAGAGGTGATTTTAGAACAAATCGTTGAGCTTATTTTTTAATTGCATCCGCTTTATTGAAAACAATTGGGAATTTTCTTCTAGAAACTCCAATATGAGGAGTCCTTTCTCTAAAAGTTCATGTCTTAATAATTGATTGGAATTTTCAACAACGTGATAAATCAATTCTGCAAGCTTTTCCAGATGGGATTCGTTTAAAGAAGACATTAGGGTATTGAACTGCATCTTGTCCATTTTGGCCAGTTCGGTCAAATCAAAGTCAAATTCAGTTCTTAATGTTTGTTCAATGCTTTCAAAATCTTGGTCTAGACCGTTGGATTTTTTGCCAATCGCCTTTAAGATCAACTGACTTAAAACGAACGACAGCCTTTGAACTTCACGAAGCAGGTAATCTTTTTCTTGTTGCATAGCATTTCAGCAAAAAGCTTTCTGGATTCTAATTATTGTTTTCAATTTGGCCTTCATTCTTTAAGGGATGAATTGCCTGTATACTTATCAGAAACGACAATAGTTTTGGCCCATAAATCCCCTAATCTTTGATTTAAATCGGTATTTTTTATCGTAATAATCGCAATTAATCCAAAGAAAAACATGTCAATCGGATCTAATAAATGTCTTTTAAAGGATTCAGTTAAAGTCAATTTTCGATTTAGACCATTTTTTGGGATAGGTTTCAAGTTGACCAATGCATTGCCAAGTGTAGCTCCAAGAAACGATTCAAGTCCTACGGTCATGACCAACCAAAAAATTAACGGTATGAAAGCCGCTAAGCCACTTAAGGAATATTCACCTTCATTATTTAGCTCCCCGAAAGTGAAAATCAGAACGTACATAAAGGAGTATATAATGATATAATCTACCAAACCGGCTAGAAATCGTTTACCGATATTTGGTTTAGTGATTATTTGGTTCATGCTTATTTTAAATACTAGTTAGCTTAGGAATATAAATAATCAAAGCCACCACAAAAGCACAAACTGCCGCAATAAAAACCGCACCTGCCGAAATATCCTTAATCCTACCAATGCTAGTGTGTAAATCTGGGTGGATAAAATCTGAAAGGTATTCAATTGCAGTGTTCACCCCTTCAAGACCAATGACCATACCGATGCAAACCACTTGAATAAGCCATTCGGTATTTGAAATTTCGAAGTAGAAACCAGCAATTGTAATCAGGACGGCGCAGGCCACCTGAACCTTTACTGCGGCTTCGGTTTTAATCAAATAAAGAGCGCCCTTAAATGCATAACGAACGCTCTTTAGCCTATTTATTAAAAAAGATTCTTTTTTTGGCATTAGTTTAAAACTCCCAAAGCTGCCTCATAGTTGGGTTCATCGGCAATTTCTGAAACTTGCTGATTGTATAAAACTTCCCCAGATTTATCAATGACTACAACAGCCCTTGATAATAAGCCCTCAAAAGCGCCGTCTGTAATATCAACACCGTAAGCTTTCCCGAAATTACCATCCTTAAAATCTGAAAGTGGTATCACATTGTCCAAACCTTCGGCACCGCAAAATCGCGACTGGGCAAACGGCAGGTCTTTTGAAATACATAGTACCTTGGTGTTTTCCAACTCGCTTGCCTTTTTATTGAATTCTCGGATAGAGGTCGCACAAACTCCGGTATCAACACTTGGGAAAATATTCAAAACCAAATTGTGACCTTCGAAGTCTGAAAGTGTTTTTGTGCCTAATTCTGTATTAGTAAGCTTAAAATCCGGTGCTTTTGTACCTTTTTCAGGTAGGTTTCCAGAAGTGTGTATTTCGTTTCCTTGTAGTGTTATTGTTGCCATGTTCTAGTTTTTTTAATTGAATTATTCAATGTTAAAATTAACTATAAAATAAATCCCGCTACAAGAGAAACCGAATATTGACAATTGTTTAACAGATGATTAATTATCTCAACTCCGCACCAAGCTCACGCTCGAAATTAGATTGAAGCTTGTTCATTATTTTATCCACTTGCTTATCGGTTAGAGTCTTGTTTTCATCTTGAAATAGAAAGCTTACCGCATAACTTTTTTTGCCCGCAGGAAGATTCTTACCTTGATAAACGTCGAATAAATCAACATCGATTAGCAGTTTGCGTTCCGTTTTGCTGGCAATTCGGTCAATATCCTCAAATTTTACGTTTTCGTCTATTAGTAAAGCAAAATCACGTCTAACCTCGGGATATTTTGGTATGTCCTTAAATTTAACCGAATTGTGCTTGGCCATGTCTATGATATTATCCCAGTTGAAATCTGCAAAAAGTACATCTTGCGAAATACCAAAATACCTTAGTATTGAAGGCTTCACCAAGCCAAAATCGACCAAAACCTTTTTGCCAAGACCTAATTGGATACCTTCGGAAAACACATCATGTTCAATCGCAGAAACCCGGTAACCTGAAATCCCCAGACGTTGTAAAATTGAATTTACGGTTCCCTTTAGAAAGAAAAAGTCTGTTTTGGTTTCGGTTGCATTCCAACGTTGGGTATTTTTATTGCCCGTAACAAAAAGAGAAAGATGTTTAAATTCTTTGCGTTCCCCCTCTATTTGATGATAGGTTTTCCCAAATTCGAACAATTTCAAATCTTGACGTTTTCGGTTGAGATTATGACTTACCGCTTCCAAACCTGAAAATAATAAACTTTGGCGCATTACGCTTAAATCATTACTCAATGGGTTTAGCATTTCCACATTGTGTGCTTCTTTCAAATAATCTGAGAGCTCAATGTATTTAGGCGTCGTCAACGAATTGGATAGAATTTCAAAAAAGCCTTGTGATGCCAATTGGTTTCCAATCACGTTTTGTAACTTAAAATCTTCAAAACGTGAAGAATTGGAAATTGAGGCATTTAGCTTTTCGGTAGTATTGATGTTGTTATAGCCATAAACCCGTAAAATTTCCTCAATCACATCTGCCTCTCGCTGTACGTCATTTCGATAAGCAGGTACAGTCAATCCCAATCCCGTTTCGGTAACATTATTTACCTTGATTTCCAGAGAGGTTAAGATGCTTTTAATGGTTTCTTTTGGAATATCCTCACCGATGAGCTTTTTAGCATTTTCAAAACTTACCCTTACCTGAAAATCCTCAATTTTCTTTGGGTAAAAATCCATTAAGTCACTCGTAATGTCCCCACCGGCGATGTCTTGAATCAGCAAAGCCGCGCGCTTTAGGGCATATTCTGTGATGTTCGGGTCAATGCCGCGCTCAAAACGGAAAGAGGCATCAGTATTCAGTCCATGTCGCTTTGCTGTTTTTCTAATGCTTACCGGATTAAAGTAAGCACTTTCCAAAAATATATTTATAGTGTGCTCGGTGACCCCAGAATGTGACCCACCAAAAACACCGGCAATACACATAGGCTTTTCGGCATCGCATATCATCAAATCTTCACTGCTTAATTCGCGTTCTACACCATCAAGGGTTTCAAACTTTGTGCCTTCTGGTAAGGTTTTAACTATGACCTTATTTCCGCTGATTTTATTGGCATCAAAAGCGTGGAGTGGTTGGCCCAATTCGTGAAGAACATAGTTTGTAATATCAACCACATTATTTTTGGGGGTTAGACCAATGGCCTTCAAACGATTTTGAATCCATGTCGGACTTTCCTCCACCTTTATTCCTGAAATCGTGACCCCACAGTATCTTGGTGCCAACTCCTTATCTTCAACGTCAATATCTATTTTGAGTGTTCTATTTTCAACATGAAACGAGCTTACGGATGGGGTTATGAGTTCAGTTTTGATTTCCTGCTGTAGAAAGCCAGCCTTCAAATCACGAGCTACACCAAAATGACTCATGGCATCAGCGCGGTTTGGGGTAAGGCCAATTTCAAAAACGAGGTCGTTCTCTACTTTAAATATTTGGTTAGCGGCCGAACCAATCTTTATTTTTTCATCCAAAACCATAATACCATCGTGGGATTCCCCGAGACCTAATTCGTCTTCGGCGCAAATCATACCATGGCTCTCAACACCTCTTATTTTTCCTTTTTTAATGGTCCAAGCTTCACCTTCTGCTGTGTAGAGTGTTGTACCGATGGTGGCTACGGGAACTTTTTGACCTTTAGCGACATTTGGTGCGCCGCAAACAATTTGTAAAGGTTCTTCTTCGCCAATATCAACTGTTGTAACCTTAAGTCGGTCTGCATTACTGTGTTGTTCACAGGTAAGAACTTCACCAACCACGATTCCCTCTAAGCCGCCCTTAACAGATTGAAATGCCTCAATACCTTCAATCTCAAGACCTAAATCTGTGAGTAGTTCCCCAGTTTTTTCGGCAGGCCAATCGGTTTTGATAAATTGTTTTAACCAGTTGTATGAAATCTTCATGGATGCTAAATTCAGTAAGCCGCAAAGATAATAATTCAGTAGGTTTACTGAACTTTTTGTTTGCTTTATTGGTGACACCATTTCTATATTGGAATGACCCTAATAAAACACCCTTTTTGCCTTTCTACTTCAATTTAAAATTGAACCGTAACTGTGGCTATGCTTAAATTTTCAATTTCGTCAATAGAAAAAAATCATCATTTTATTTTACGGTAATTTCAACAAAGAACTGGTGTAAGGACTTTATCTTTGTCGAGACGAAGAGTACTTAAATCAAAAATATGTTCCGAAATATAATCATAGTCAGTTTGTTAACCGTAGTTTTTTCTTGTGTCGAAAAAGCCGAAACCAGTCTCGAAAAAGGAATTTGGAGAGCAGAATTACAACTGACCGAAAACGAGGTTTTACCCTTTAATTTTGAAGTAATAAACAAGGATTCGTTAAAGATTTTCAATGCTGAAGAAGTTATTAATGTCACTGAAATTAGTACGATTAACGACAGTGTACGCATCAATATGCCAGTATTTGAGGGTTACATTAGTGCCGTTATTAGAAACGGCCAGCTAGAAGGTGATTTTATTAAGGAAAGCTTGAATCGAGTCGTTCCTTTTTAAGCAGAAAAAGACCAAACTGACAGATTTGCTGCAGAAACTGATAATTACGAAGTAGATGTTACTGGTAGTTGGGAAACTGTGTTCAGTCCTGATGAAGATGGCAAATATGAAGCAAAAGGGATTTTTAGGCAAGAAGGTCAAAAGGTAATCGGGACATTTAGAACAACCACAGGTGATTATAGATTTCTAGAGGGTATTGTTGATGGAAAAACCATGAAATTATCAACTTTTGATGGTGCTCATGCCTTTCTTTTTACTGCTCAGGTGACGGATAGCACGATGAACGGAACGTTTTATTCTGGCAATCATTTTCAAGAACCTTTTATCGCCAAGCGGAATGATATTTACGAATTGCCAGATTCAGACTCCTTAACGTTTTTAAAGGAAGGTTATGACAAAGTGGAATTTAGTTTCCCAGATGCATACGGAAACATGATTTCTTTAACTGATGAACGTTTTAGGGATAAGGTGGTTATTGTTCAGATAATGGGAACTTGGTGCCCAAACTGTTTGGATGAAAGTCGTTATTATTCAGACTATTATAATAAAAATCGAAATGAGGATTTAGAATTCGTGGCTTTGGCTTTCGAATATGCTAAAACAGAAGAGGCTGCATTTAAAAATATCAATCGCCTTAAGGAAACATTAAGCATTGACTATCCAATTTTATTGGCACAGCATGGCTCTTCAAGTAAGATTAAGGCCAACGAAAAATTACCCATGCTCAATCATGTCTTATCCTATCCCACTTCAATCTTTATCGACAAGTCTGGTAAGGTTAGAAAAATACATACGGGGTTTAACGGGCCAGCCACGGGTGAAAAATATGAAGAGTTCAAAAAAGAGTTTGAGACTTTTGTTAGTGCCCTGTTGGCAGAATAGCGATAATTAAAAAAAATTAGAGTTTAATTCTTTTTAGTTTTAATTTCTTGGCTCATGGCTCATGGCTCTTGGCTCCCTCGTTCGCGATGCTTCGGTTGGCAGGCATTGGCCCTTGGCTATATGCTAATTTTCCGTTCTTAGCTCAAGCCATTGACTTTTATATGCTGTACCTACGGTACAATCTAAACTTCACAAATAATTTTCTACCGATATTTAGTCCCCAACGGAATAGGATTTTGCGTTTTGAAATCGACTCTCAAATTCGGTCTCTGGTCTTGCGTCGGACGCCTACTTGTCCTCCGTCCTCTGGTCATCTGTCCTCTTATTTACCGTATTCCGTCCTCCCTCTAATTTCTCATCTCTAATTTCTCATCTCTCTCCTTTTATATCGTATTTTTACCGCATGATTAAAGTCGTTATCCTAGGCGCTGGTAATGTAGCCACCCACCTTTTCAAAGCTTTCCAAAAATCAGATAAGGTCATGGTTGTCCAATGGTTCAATAGGGATTTAGAAAAGTTAATTCCCTTCAATAATGAGGTAGGGATAACTAATGGAATTTCTGATTTGGAGTCGGCCGATGTCTATTTTATAAGTGTCACTGATGATGCCATTTCTGAAATTTCCGAAGCACTACCTTTTGAAGATAGACTGGTGGTTCATACTTCCGGGACTGTCAACATTCATGATTTAGATAAAAAAAATAGACGGGGGGTCTTTTATCCACTACAGACCTTTTCTAAGTCAGTTGATATTGATTTTAAGAAAGTGCCAATCTGTTTAGAAACTATTGAAAAGGACGATTACAAGTTATTGAAAACAGCCGCTGATTCAATAAGTGATTTCGTGAAAAAAGTAAATAGCGACCAGCGTGCGGCCTTGCATCTCGGAGCGGTTTTTGTCAACAATTTTGTCAATCAGTTGTACCGCCTCGCGCATGAAATCACCGAATCGACAGGTGCTGAATTTGACATGCTAAAGCCGCTAATTTTGGAAACCGCGCTTAAGGTTCAAGATAATTCACCGTTTAGGGCGCAAACAGGTCCAGCCTTACGAGGTGATAAATCAACCATAAAGGCACATCTTAAGCGTCTTCAAAATGAGCATCACAAAGACATCTATGAAATCTTAACCCAATCAATAAAAAATACCCATGGGAGATAAAAGTTATAAAGAGTATTTAGAGCACATCACCACATTTATCTTTGATGTTGATGGTGTTTTGACAGATGGCATGGTAAGCATTACCTCAGATGGGGAGCTGTTAAGGAGCATGAACGTGAAGGATGGTTATGCTTTGAAATCCGCCTTAAATAATGGTTTTAACATCTGTATTATTTCTGGAGGAAATAATCTTGGTGTTAAGAAACGTTTGGAAGGTTTGGGTATTAGCAAGGTCTATCTGGGGGCCCACAATAAAATAGATCAGTTCAAGGAATACTTGGCAAATGAAAATATCAATGCGGAAAATGTACTGTACATGGGCGATGATATACCCGACATTCCAGTGATGAAAAAAGTAGGTTTAGCGACTTGCCCCCAAGACGCTGTAAGTGAAGTAAAAGCGGTCAGTCACTATGTATCTCATAAACACGGAGGTAAAGGTGCAGTGCGTGACGTCATTGAACAAGTCTTAAAAGTTCAGGACAAATGGGATGGTAATTTTTCAGCTAAAAACGACTAACAAGGTCAATCCAAACAAAAAAGCATGTCAACGATAATCGAAAACATACTTTTTTTATTTTCAGCCAACAGCCAACAGCCAACAGCCAACAGCCAACAGCCAACAGCCAACAGCTATAAATGTATCACCTCGTCGTAAGCATCTGCAACAGCTTCCATGACCGCTTCACTCATCGTTGGGTGAGGATGGACTGCCTTGAGAACTTCATGACCGGTTGTTTCTAACTTTCTACCTAAAACGGCTTCAGCAATCATATCGGTTACGCCAGCGCCGATCATGTGGCAACCGAGCCATTCACCGTATTTTGCATCGAAAATTACTTTTACAAAACCATCTTTTGCGCCTGATGCGCTCGCCTTACCAGATGCTGAAAACGGGAATTTTCCGATTTTAACATCAAGACCTTGTTCCTTGGCCTGTTTTTCGGTTAAACCTACAGAGGCGACTTCAGGATAGCAATAGGTGCATCCAGGGATATTCCCGTAGTCTAATTTTTCAACGTGATGGCCTGCTATCTTTTCAACGCACAAAATCCCTTCGGCAGAAGCAACGTGAGCTAGCGCTTGACCCGGTGTCACATCACCAATCGCATAATAACCTGGGATGTTGGTTTGGTAATAATCATTGACCAATATTTTATCTCTATCGGTTGCGATACCTACGTCTTCCAATCCGATATTTTCAATATTTGATTTTATTCCAACCGCAGAAAGCACAATGTCAGCTTCAAGGGTTTCTTCACCTTTTTTGGTTTTTACCGTTGCCTTCACACCATCGCCCGACGTATCGACCTTGGTAACTTCAGATGAAGTCATAATTTTTATACCGCTTTTTTTGAAGGTGCGTTCCAACTGTTTTGATACGTCTTCATCCTCAACAGGTACAATATTGGGGAGATATTCAACTATGGTTACTTCGGTGCCCATTGAGTTATAGAAATAAGCGAATTCTACACCAATAGCCCCAGAACCTACCACAATCATCTTTTTAGGTTGTTTTTCCAAGGTCATGGCCTTTCTGTACCCAATTACTTTTTTTCCATCTTGGGGCAAACTCGGTAATTCCCTTGAGCGAGCGCCAGTTGCTATAATAACATGGTCAGCAGCGTACTCCTTACCATCGACCTCAACTTTTTTTCCTGCTTTCAATTTTCCGAAGCCATCGATAACATCAATTTTGTTTTTCTTCATCAAAAATTGAACACCTTTACTCATACCATCTGCCACATTACGACTGCGTTTTACCACAGCATCAAAATCGTGCTTGGCTTCCTTTACGGTCATTCCATAATCTTCGGCGTGTTTTAGGTATTCAAATACCTGCGCTGACTTGAGAAGTGCTTTGGTAGGGATACAGCCCCAATTCAGACATACACCGCCCAGACTTTCCTTTTCCACAATCGCAGTTTTAAATCCCAATTGTGACGCCCTAATGGCTGTTACGTAGCCACCTGGACCACTTCCAAGTACTATAATATCGTATTTGCTCATGACTTTTTTCTGAAATTTTAAGAAACGCGAAGTTACGAAAACAATATGTCAAAAAAAACAGACTTAACCCACCTAAATTTAATTTCAGAATAAGGAAAGATTAAATATTCAAAATGAAAAATAAGGAATTATTAACCATTGTTTTTATTGCAGGTTTATCAGATTTCGTTAATTTACGCAATCGATGTAAATGGGAAAATCCGTTTCCAATTTAACAGCACAAAAAATTTATGAAGGCATTATTTTTTACGAGGGAATTTCCACCCTATGTTTACGGAGGAGCAGGGGTTCATGTTGAATATCTGGCTGCCGAACTATCAAAATTGATGCCTGTCGAGGTAAGAAGCTTTGGCGATCAAGAGGAGACCTCTTCAAATCTATCTGTTCAAGGATTTCAATTTGAAAGCAATGATTTTGACAACGCAGATTCAAAGTTGAAAGCTGTATTGCAGACCTTGAGAACAAATGTCAACATGAACATCGCCGAAATTGATGCAGACGTTGTTCATTGTCATACTTGGTATGCGCATTTTGCTGGTATAATCGCTAAGCTTTGTTATGGTAAGCTTTTGGTTATAACTACACATTCCTTAGAGCCCTTACGCCCGTGGAAACGTGAGCAATTAGGTCATGGTTACGAGGCTTCATCATGGATTGAAAAAACTGCAATAGAAATGGCTGATGCTGTTATTGCGGTTTCAGAAGAAACGAAAGTTGATGTAAAAAAATTCTTCAACGTTGCTGATGATAAAATCAAAGTGATTTATAATGGGATAAATCTAAACGAGTATGTCTTAAAAAGTACAACTGAAACTTTAGATGAATTTGGAATTGCCAAAGACAAGCCCTACGTACTCTTTGTTGGAAGGATAACCCGTCAAAAAGGGATTATCCATCTCGTAAATGCCATCAAGTATATCGACCCTGAAACTCAAGTAGTGCTTTGCGCTGGTGCTCCTGACACCAAAGAAATTGGGGAGGAGATGAAATCTGCGGTTGAAGCGATAATGAAAGAACGCGACAACGTGTTTTGGATTTCAGAGATGTTACCAAAACCTAAGGTCATTGAGCTATATTCTCAAGCGGCGGTGTTTTGTTGCCCTTCAATTTACGAACCTTTCGGAATTATAAATCTGGAAGCAATGGCATGTGAGACAGCTGTTGTCGCTAGTGCCGTGGGAGGTATCAAAGAAGTAGTGGTACAGGGCGAAACTGGAATTTTAGTTCCCGTTGAGCAACAAAAATCGGCACCTTTTGAGCCCATTAACCCAGACCAGTTTTCAAAAGATTTGGCAAATGAAATAAACAAGGTCGTTTCTGATAAGGAACTTCAAGTTAAAATGGGAAAAGCGGGAAGAAAGCGAGTGGAAGACGTATTTGACTGGACGGCAATAGCAAAAGAAACACAAGCATTATATCAATCACTAATAAAAACTGAAAAGAATGATTAACGATAAGGTATTATCCATAATATTAGGTGGTGGTCAGGGTTCTAGATTATACCCACTTACCGCAACACGCTCGAAACCTGCCGTGCCAATCGCTGGTAAATACCGATTGGTCGATATCCCAATTTCCAACTGTATCAATTCTGATATTAAAAGGATGTTTGTTTTGACCCAGTTCAATTCTGCGTCCTTAAATCGTCATATTAAAAATACCTATCATTTTAGTTTTTTTAGCTCGGCTTTTGTGGACGTTTTGGCAGCAGAACAAACCATGAAAAGTGAGCATTGGTTCCAGGGAACAGCAGATGCCGTAAGGCAAAGTATGCATCATTTTTTAGACCACCATTTTGAGTACGCGCTGATTCTTTCTGGGGACCAATTGTATCAAATGGACTACAATGAAATGCTTATGGCACATGAGGCCAGCGGGGCAGAGATTTCGATTGCAACACTTCCAGTTAATGCCAAGGACGCGACATCCTTCGGTATCATGAAAACCAACGAGGATAACTTGATTACCTCCTTTATAGAAAAACCTAATAATGAAAAATTGCAAGGCTGGGAGTCTAGCGTGAGCGAAGAAATGTATAAGGAAGGAAGGCATTATCTCGCCTCAATGGGTATTTATATTTTCAATAAGGATTTGCTCATTAAACTTATGAACGAACCAGATACCGTAGATTTCGGTAAGGAAATCATACCACAATCCATTGATAAATACAGAACGTTTAGCTACCAATACGAAGGCTATTGGACCGATATCGGGAATATCGATTCATTTTTTGAAGCTAACTTAGGGTTGACCGATAACATTCCGAAGTTTAATCTATTTGATAATGAAAAACGAATTTATACCAATGCCAGGATCCTGCCTACCTCAAAAATTTCTGGGACTAGGCTCGAAAAAGCGGTAATTGCTGATGGGTGTTTAATACACGCAGATAAAATAGAAAATTGTGTCATAGGCATCAGGGCTAGAATTGGTAAAGGCACCGAAATGACCAACACCTATATGATGGGTAATGACTATTACGAATCCTTAGAATTTGTTGAAAACAATAATATTGAGGTAATGATGGGAGTGGGCGAGAATTGTAAAATCAATCACGCTATTATTGATAAAAACTGTAGAATCGGTGACAACGTTACGATTGACGGTAGCAAATACACCGAAGAAATTGAAACCGATGAATATATGATTAAAGACGGTATTGTGGTCATTAAGAA